>NZ_JASCON010000002.1:0-157763 GCF_029959585.1 Pseudomonas sp. PS02302 | reverse complement strand
GCCGGGCACTGAGCCCGGCCGAGACGCCCTCCACCCCAAGAGGAGTCCGACATGACCACCAGTGGTATCAGCGAAGCCGCCGTCCAGACCTTCGTCGCGGCCGAACGCGAGCGCTTCCTGGCGCGCAATCCCAAATCCCTCGCCCTGGCCGAGCGGGCCCGGCACTCGCTGTTCGGCGGCGTGCCCATGCACTGGATGAACGACTGGTCGATGCCCAGTGCGCTGTTCGTCAGCCATGCCCAGGGTTCGCGCTTCCACGATGTAGACGGCCACGAGTACATCGACTTCTGCCTGGGCGACACCGGCAGCATGTTCGGCCATTCGCCGGCACCCATCGCCCGGGCCCTGGCCGAGCAGGGCGCCTGCGGGCTCACCACCATGCTGCCCGGCGAGGATGCCGTGGTCGCCGGGGAATTGCTCGCCGAGCGCTTCGGCCTGCCGTTCTGGCAGGTGGCGACCACCGCCACCGACGCCAATCGCTATGTCATCCGCTGGGCGCGCGCCATCACCAATCGCAAGGTGCTGCTGGTGTTCGACGGCTGCTATCACGGTACCGTCGACGACGTCATGGTGCGCCATCAGGACGGTCGCACCGTGCACCGCGGCGGCCTGATCGGCCAGGCGCACAACCTGGCCGAGACCAGCCGGGCCGTGCCCTTCAACGACCTGGCAGCGCTGGAGGAGGCGCTGGCGAAGGGCGACGTCGCCGCGCTGATCTGCGAACCGGCCATGACCAACATCGGCATGGTGCTGCCCGCCCCGGGCTTCATGGACCAGGTCCGCGTCCTGACCCGGCAATACGGCACCCTGCTGATCATCGACGAGACCCATACCCTGTCCACCGGCCCCGGCGGCTGTACCCGCGCCTGGAATCTGCAGCCGGACTTCATCACCTTCGGCAAACCCATCGCCGGGGGCGTGCCCTGTTCGGCCTATGGCTGCAGCCACGAGATGGCCCAGGCCATGCGCCTGGCGCAGCAGCACGCCAGCGAGACCAGCCACGGCCATGGGCACAGCGGCATGGGCACCACGCTGTCGGCCAATGCCCTGGCCATGCGCTGCCTGAGAGTCAACCTGGAGGACGTGGCGACGCCGGCCGCCTACGAACGGATGCTGCCGCTGGCAGCGCGCCTGGCCGCCGGTCTGCGCGCGGTGATCGCCCGCCATGGCCTGGCCTGGTCGGTGACGGAGCTGGGCGCCCGCTGCGAATTCCAGTTCTGCGCCACGCCGCCCACCACCGGCGCCGAGGCGGAAGCCGCCTTCCATGACAGCCTGCAGCAGGCGTTGCACCTCTATCTGATCAACCGGGGCATCCTCATCACCCCCTTCCACAACATGACCCTGTGCTGCCCGGATCTCCAGGCCGCGGACGTCGACCGCCTGCTCGCCACCCTCGACCAGGGCCTCGCCGAACTCCTGGCGCTGCCAGGCGCCCGGGAGTGTCAGCCATGAACTTCGCCGACGCCCAGGAAGCCCGCGACTTCCTCGCCGCCCACCCCGAGGTGCGCAGCATCGAACTCATGCTGATCGATGCCAATGGCGTGCCGCGCGGCAAGCTGCTGCACCGGGACGAATTGCTGGCCATCTACGAAGAGGGCCGGCCGCTGCCCAGCTCCATCCTGGCGCTGACCCTGCAGGGGGAAGACGTCGAAGCCACCGGCCTGGTCTGGGAGGTCGCCGATGTCGACTGCTGGACCTATCCACTGCCCGGCAGCCTGACCCTGCAACCCTGGCGCAGCACCCCGACCGGTCAGGTGCAGGTGAGCATGCACCCGACCCAGGGGCTGCCGGCCACGCCCGCCGATCCCCGGCATGCCCTGGTACGGGTGATCGAGCGGCTGCAGGCCGACGGCTTCCAGCCGGTGATGGCGGTGGAGCTGGAGTTCTATCTGCTCGACCGCACCCGCGACGCCCAGGGCCGGCCGCAACCGGCGCTGCAGATGAATGGCGTGCGACCCGGCTCGCCGCAGGTCTACGGGGTCTACGAACTGGAGCAGCTGCAACCCTTTCTCGATGACCTCTACGCCGCCTGCGAGGTGCAGGGCCTGCCGGTGCGCACGGCCATCTCCGAATACGCCCCTGGCCAGCTCGAACTGACCCTGCTGCACCGCTTGGACGCCCTCCAGGCCATCGACGAAGGCATTCGCTACAAGCGCCTGGTCAAGGGCGTGGCCAACCGCCACGGCCTGCAGGCCTGCTTCATGGCCAAGCCCTTCGGCGACCAGGCGGGCAGCGGCCTGCACCTGCACGTCAGCCTGGCCGATGCCGAGGGCCACAACCTCTATGCCAGCGAGGACCCGCAGGGCACGCCGTTGCTGCGCCATTCCATCGGCGGCATGCAGCACCGGATGCTGGATGCCTTGGCGATCTTCTGCCCCAACGCCAACTCCTACCGCCGTTTCCAGGCCAACAGCTATGCGCCGCTGGCCAAGAGCTGGGGGGTCAACAACCGCAGCGTATCCCTGCGCGTGCCGGGTGGTCCGGCCAGCAGTCGCCACATCGAACACCGCATCTGCGGCGCCGATGCCAATCCCTATCTGGCCGCCGCGGCCATCCTCGCCGCCATCCACGAAGGCATCCGTGACGAGCGTGACCCGGGGCCGGCCATCGTCGGCAATGGCTACGAGCAGGCCACCGACTTCCTGCCCACCGACTGGCTCACCGCGCTGCAGGCGCTGGAGCGCTCCAGCTGGATCCGGGAGGCGCTGGGTGAGCGTTTCGTCGAGGTCTATCTGGCGATCAAGCGTGCGGAATACCGGCAGTTCATGGCCGAGGTGGGGGAACAGGACTGGCGCTGGTATCTGACCCACGCCTGACCTTGTTCGGCGCGTCTGTGCTTGGCAGGTCTGTAGCGACAGCTGCGACCCGGCGCCTCGGGACTCAATCCGGTGATCGACCGTTGGCGGATAGGAGCGTGATCACCGGCACACCCCAATAGCCAGGGTCGCCGCCGCGGTGCGGGTTTCCACGCCGAGTTTCACGTAGACGTGTTCCAGGTGCTTGTTCACCGTGCGGGGCGAGAGGCCGAGGATGTCGCCGATGTCGCGATTGGTCTTGCCGCAGGCGACCCAGTGCAGGACTTCCACCTCGCGGCCGGTCAACTGATAGCGGCTGCTGAGCGGCGCCAGGTCCAGCGCGGTCCTGGCAGGCGGGCGGCTCGCTGGCAGGCTGCGCGCCGCCTGGAGTTCGCGCGCCGTGCGCAGGTGGGCGGCGACGCGTGCCAAGACCTCATCGGTCTTGAGTGGCTTGGTCACGTAGTCGATGCCGCCCGCGGCGAAGGCCTCCACCACGTGCTCGCTCTCGGTCAGGGCGGTCATGAACAGCACCGGGATGTCGGCCAGTTCGGCCTGTGCCTTGATCCGCCGGCAGGTCTCGAAGCCATCCAGCCCGGGCATCATGGCGTCCAGCAGCACCACGTCCGGGCGGCGCCGCTGCATGCGTTCCAGGGCACTGGCGCCATCCAGGGCCACCAGCACCATGTAGCCGCTGGCGTCCAGGGCGTCGGAGAGCAGGGCGAGGTTGTCCGGCGTGTCATCGACGATCAGCACCACGCTGGGCGGTAGGGCGGCGGTCATGGATTCTCTCCTTCCAGGGGCAAGTCGGCCGGCTGCAGCGTGTCTTTGAGACGGCGATTGAAGTCGTTGAGCTGAAAGCGTTTCACCAGTGCGCGCAGGGTATCGACATAGGCGGCGCTGGCCGGCTCCTCGCGCTCGATGCGGTCCAGGCAGGCGTGGATGCCTTTCACATAGCCCAGCGCCCCCAGCTCCTGTAACGCTTCCAGACTGGCAGCGCTCGGCGGCTGGAGCGAAATCGATCGTGCCCCAGGCGGTTCGGCGGTTCGCTCCAGCCAGATCAGATTCAGGTGCACCCTGATCTTTTCCAGCAGCTGCGGCGTATGGACCGGCTTGGCCAGGTAATCGTCGCAGGCGGCCGCGGTGCTGCGTTCGCGATCGACAGCGAAGGCATTGGCGGAAATGACGATGATCGGCGCCCTGGACAGGCCATTACGGCGGATCAGCGCGCTGGTCTCCAGCCCGTCGAGCAGCGGCATGGAAAGATCCATGAGGATGAGGTCCGGCTGCCAGAGGGCGACCTGGCGGATGGCGTCCTGGCCATTGGCGGCCTCCGCCAGTTCGAAGCCCAGGGGTTCGAGCATGCCGGCCAGCACCCGGCGGTGATCCAGGTGGTCGTCCACCAGCAGCACCCGGCGCCGCGGGCCCTGATAGCCGCTGATGCTGTGTTCGACATGAACCAGCGCCTGAGGCACCCGCACCTCGGACAAGAACAGGCGCACCACGAAGCGGGTGCCCTGGCCGGGCGTGCTGGTCACGTCCAGGGCGCCGCCCATCAACGTCACCAGCATGCGGGTGATGGTCAGGCCCAGTCCCAGGCCGTTGTCCTGGCGCAGCGGATCACCCCGTTCGAAGGGTTGGAACAGCCGCTCCAGCTGCTCTGCGGCGATGCCCAGACCGCTGTCGATGACCTCGAAGGTGGCGGTTTCCCGCGCATAGGTGACCGCCAGGATCACGCCACCCTGGTCGGTGTAGCGCACGGCGTTGCCGAGCAGATTGATGAGGATCTGCCGCACCCGTTTTTCATCGCCGCGCACCACGGCGGGTAGGCGTCCCTCGACCTCGAGGGCAAAGCTCAGGCCCTTGTCCTGGGCCTGGGGGGTGAACATCTGCTGCAGCTGTTCGAGAAACTCCGGAAAGGGAATCTCCGAGGGTTCCAGCTGCAGCTTGCCCGCTTCGATCCGGGCCACGTCGAGCAGGCCGTCGATCAGCGAGAGCAGGTGCGAGCCATTGCGGTAGATGGTGGCCAGGGCATCCAGCTGATGGCCGCTGCTGGCCGGATCGCGCTGCAGGATCTGGGTATAGCCGAGGATGCTGTTCAGCGGCGTGCGCAACTCGTGGGACAAGCCCGTGACGTAGCGGCTCTTGGCCGCGTTGGCGGCTTCGGACGCCTCCTTGGCCCGCTGCAGCGCTTCGTCGGTCTTGCGGTGCGCCTCGATCTCCTGCATCAGCAGCGCGGTCTGCCGGGTCGATTCCTCCAGCGCCACGTGGCGGCTCTCGCGGGTCAGCACCACCCACCAGGCCAGGGCGCCGGCAAACAGCGTAAGCACCATGAAGGCCTTGAAGAAGCCCTGATACAACAGGTGGCGCTCATCGACCTGCAGCCCCTGGGAGACCTGGCTGTAGATCAGCGCCAGGGCGCAGAACATCAGACCGACCATGACCAGCAGCACGCCCAGGTAGTGCGCCAGGCGGGTATGCAGGCGCGGCACCGAGGTGTTCGGCAGCAGCCAGCGCAGCAGGGTATCGACCTGCTCGGCGAGGCGCGCCCTGGGCTTGCAGAGATCGCCACAGCGGGCATCCAGGGCGCAGCAGAGCGAGCAGATGGGCGCGCCGTAGGCAGGGCAGAAAGCGATGTCTTCGCGCTCGAAGGCGTTGGTGCAGAGCACGCATTCCAGATGGACCTGGGCGGGATGCAGCAACTTCAGCACGCTGGTCCGGGCGATGTAGTAGCGGCCCTGGGTGAGCCAGGCCAGCAGCGGCGCGCAGATCAGCGCGGAGACCAGGGATACCAGGGGTGAGGCGGCTTGCGCCAGGGCGCCGAACAGCCCCGCATGAGCCAGACCGGACAGCAGCGAGGCGAGCAGCATGGCACCGACCCCGACCGGGTTGATGTCGTAGAGGTGCGCCCGCTTGAACTCTATGTGCCGGGGTGACAGCCCCAATGGCTTGTTGATCACCAGGTCGGCGACCACGGCGCCGATCCAGGCGATGGCGATGTTGGCATAGAGCCCAAGCACCTCCTGGATGGCCTCGAACACTCCCAGCTCCATCAGCATCAGGGCGATCAGCACGTTGAACACCAGCCAGACCACTCGCCCCGGGTGGCTGTGGGTGACTCGGGCGAAGAAATTGGACCAGGCCAGGGAGCCGGCATAGGCATTGGTCAGGTTGATCTTGACCTGGCTGACGATGACGAACAGCACCATGGCCCCCATGGCCCAACCCGGCGAGGCGAACACGTAGCCGAAGGCCACCAGGTACATCTGGGTGGGTTCGGCGGCGCGCTCCAGGGGAATCTCGTGCTGCAGGGCGAGAAAGGCCAGGAAGGCGCCGGCCAGCATCTTCAGGGCGCCGGGTACGATCCAGCCGGGACCGGCCATCAGCAGTGCCGCCCACCAGCGCCGACGATTCTGCGCGGTCTTCTCCGGAAGAAAGCGCAGGTAGTCGACCTGCTCTCCCACCTGGGTCACCAGGGCCAGGGCCACGGTACAGGCGGCGCTGAAGGACAGCAGGTTGAAGGCCCCGGCCTCGCCCTCGCGGCCGGCGAAGGTGGTCCAGTCCGCCAGGGCCCCGGGATTCTTGGCAATGACGAAGGCATAGGGCAACAACAGCAGGATCAGCCAGAGCGGCTGGCTCCAGAGCTGCAGGCGGTTGATCAGGGTGATGCCATAGGTGACCAGGGGGATGACGATGATCGAACAGATGACATAGGCCAGGGCCAGCGGAATGCGGAAGTACAGCTCCAGGGCCAGCGCCATGATCGCCGCTTCCAGGGCGAAGAACAGGAAGGTGAAGCTGGCGTAGATCAGCGAGGTGATGGTCGAGCCGATGTAGCCGAAGCCGGCGCCCCGGGTCAGCAGGTCCATGTCCACCCCGTAGCGCGCCGCGTAGTAGCTGATCGGCAGGGCGGTGAGGAAGATCACCAGGCTCGCCGCCAGCACCGCCCAGAGGGTATTGGTGAAGCCATAGCTGATCGCCAGGGCGCCACCGATGGCCTCCAGGGCCAGAAAGGACACGGCGGCCAGGGCCGTGTTGGCGATGCGGAATTCCGACCACTTGCGAAACGACCGGGGGGTGTAGCGCAGGGCGTAGTCTTCCAGCGTTTCGTCGGCCACCCAGCTGTTGTAGTCCCGGCGGATCTTGGCGATGCGTTGCGTCCCGGTCTGCTGCACGGCAGGGCTCCTGGGGTCTGCGTAGCGGGGGTCAGGCAAGTTCCATGCCTTGGCCCATGGTGGCACCTGGCCGCTCTCCCGCACGGTCCGGTGGGTCGGGCGTGCCCCGCGCGGGCGCGCGACAGACCGAGCATGCCCCAGGGCGTTGCAGCGGGCTGTACGTCAGATGACGTAGGTCGTTACGTCATCCTGCGTATGTTCCGCGCCGACGGTCCCGGCCCATCCTTGCTCCGCAGCGCAAGCCGCAGTCCCGGTCACCAGGGGCGACCGGCACATCACCTAGAGGAGCGACAAGATGCACAGATCAGCGGGCGTGAAATCCAGCCTTCCGCGGCGCCTGGCACTGGGCGCCGCGGCTTTGTCCCTGTTGGCAGCCAGCGTATTCAGCCAGGGCGTGATGGCGGACGCCGCCAATACCACTGGCCTGGCCGTGACCGATACCACCGTCACCGTCGGCCAGTTGCATTCCGCCACCGGCACCATGGCCATCTCCGAAACCGGCGCGATCCAGGCCGAGCGGCTGGCCATCGACCAGATCAACGCCCAGGGCGGGATCCTCGGGCGGCAGGTCAAGATCATCCAGGAAGACGGCGCGTCCGACTGGCCGACTTTCGCCGAGAAGGCCAAGAAGCTGCTGGAGGCCGACAAGGTCGCGGCGGTGTTCGGCTGCTGGACCTCGGCCTCGCGCAAGGCGGTGCTGCCGATCTTCGAAAAGGACAATGGCCTGCTCTACTACCCGACTTTCTATGAGGGCCTGGAGCAGTCGAAGAACGTCTTCTACACCGGCCAGGAAGCGACGCAGCAGATCCTCTCGGCGCTGGACTGGCTGGCCAAGGAGAAGGGCGCCAAGACCTTCTACCTGGTGGGCTCGGACTACATCTGGCCGCGCACCTCGATGAAGATCGCGCGCAAGCACATCGAGAACGTGCTGCATGGCCAGGTGGTGGGGGAGGAGTACTACCCTCTGGGCGGCACCCAGTTCGGCTCCCTGACCAACAAGATCAAGCTGAAGAAGCCTGACGTGGTCTTTGCCGCGGTGGTCGGGGGCTCCAACGTGGCCTTCTACAAGCAGCTCAAGGCGGCGGGCATCACCTCGGCCAAGCAGAATCTGCTGACCCTCTCGGTGACCGAGGATGAAATGCTCGGCATCGGCGGCGAGAACATGGCCGGTTTCTACTCTTCGATGAAGTACTTCCAGACCCTCGACAATCCCAACAACAAGGCCTTCGTCGAGGCCTTCAAGGCCAAGTACGGCAAGGACGCGGTGGTGGGTGACGTCACCCAGGCGGCCTACCTCGGTCCCTGGCTGTGGAAGATGGCGGTGGAGAAGGCCGGTAGCTTCGACGTCGACAAGGTGGTGGCGGCCTCACCGGGCCTGGAGCTGAAGACCGCGCCGGAAGGCTACGTCAAGGTCCACGAGAACCATCACCTCTGGAGCCGCTCGCGCATCGCCCAGATCCAGCCTGACGGCACCTTCAAGGTGGTCTACGAGTCGCCCGAGCTGATCGAGCCCAACCCCTTCCCCAAAGGCTACCAGTAAGCCTTGCCTGACCGGAGGCGTCGCCTGACCGACGCCTCCGTCCACCTTTGCGGGGAGATCTCCATGGAAAGCTTATCCGACTTCGGCGCCATCGCCGTGATGCAGGGCTTCAACGGCCTTTCGGTATTTTGCGTGTTGCTGCTGATGGCGCTGGGACTGGCGATCATCTTCGGGCAGATGGGCGTGATCAACATGGCCCATGGCGAATTTCTCACCGTGGGGGCCTACACCACCTACGTGATGTCTTCGCTGACCCTGCACCTGTTTCCGGCCTTGCAGCCCTACTACTTCTTTTTCGCCCTGATCCTGGCGTTCTTCGTCGCTGGCGCCATCGGCTGGCTGGTGGAGTGGGCGATGATCAGCCGGCTCTACCAGCGTCCGCTGGACACCCTGCTGGCCACCTGGGGCCTGTCGCTGATCCTGCAACAGCTATTTCGCTCGGTATTCGGTGCCCGCGAGGTCAGCGCCGAACTGCCCGAATGGATCATGGGCTCCTGGAGTCCGACCGCCAGCATCGACATCCCCAAGAACGGCCTGTTCGTCATGGTCGTGACCGCGCTGCTGACCCTGACCCTGTTCTTCATGCTGTATCGCTCGCGCTGGGGGCTGCAGGTGCGCGCCACCATGCAGAATCGGGTGATGGCCCGCGCCGTGGGCATCAACACCCGCCGCGTGGATCGCATGACCTTCGCCCTGGGCTGCGGCGTGGTCGGGGTGGCCGGCGCGGCCTTCACCACCATCGGCTCCATCGGTCCGACCTCCGGCTCGCTGTACATCGTCGATACCTTCCTGGTGGTGGTCTTCGGCGGCGCGGCCAGCCTGCTCGGCACCATCGCCTCGGCCTTCGGCATCGCCCAGGCGCAATCCCTGTTGGAATTCTTCCTCTCCGGTTCCATGGCCAAGGTGCTGACCCTGTCGGCGGTGATCCTCATCCTGATGCTGCGGCCCCAGGGGCTGTTCTCGGCAAAAGTCCGCAAGTAGGGAGTCCACGATGAACAAGGCAATCGACAACCTGCTCGGTGGCCGGCAGGGCGCCTTCGGCCTGCTGGTATTGGCCGCGCTGATCCTGCTGGTGTTTCCGCTGACCCTGGACATCTTCCGCCTGAGCATGGTCGGCAAGTACCTGACCTACGCCTTCGTCGCGGTCGGCCTGGTGCTCTGCTGGGGCTATGGCGGCATCCTCAGCCTCGGCCAGGGGATCTTCTTCGGCCTCGGCGGCTACTGCATGGCGATGTTCCTCAAGCTGGAAGCCTCGGACCCGGAAAGCACCAGGATCCAGTCCACCCCCGGCATTCCCGACTTCATGGACTGGAACCAGATCACCGAGCTGCCCTGGCTCTGGCAGCCGTTCCATAGCTTCGGCTTCACCCTGGTGGCGGTGGTCGCGGTTCCGGTGCTGCTGGCCTTCATCATCGGCCTGGCGATGTTCAAGCGGCGGGTAGGGGACGTGTACTTTTCCATCGTCACCCAGGCCATCGCCGCCATCCTGACCATCCTCATCATCGGCCAGCAGGGCCTCACCGGCGGGGTCAATGGCATCACCGACCTGAAGACGCTGCTGGGCTGGGACATCCGTTCGGACAGCGCCAAGGTGATCCTCTACTTCGTCAACGCGGCACTGCTGTTCGGCTGCATCCTGATCGGCCGCTTCGTCCTGAGCTCGAAGCTGGGCCGGCTGCTGGTGGCCATGCGTGACAAGGAGGAGCGGGTGCGCTTTTCCGGCTATGACGTGGCCAGCTTCAAGATCTTCGTGTTCTGCCTGGCCGCGGCCTTTTCCGCGGTGGGTGGCGCCCTGTTCGCCCTGCAGGTGGGCTTCATGTCGCCGTCCTTCGTCGGCATCGTGCCCTCCATCGAGATGGTCATCTTCGCCGCCGTCGGCGGCCGGCTGTCACTGTTGGGGGCCGTGTACGGCGCCCTGCTGGTGAATTTCGGCAAGACCTACTTCTCCGAATCCTTCCCCGAACTCTGGCTGTACCTGATGGGCGGACTGTTCATCGTGGTCGTCCTCTATTTCCCCAACGGCCTGGCCGGGCTCTGGAAGAGCCATGGCCAGCGCCTGGTCGCGCGGCTGAAACGCAAACCGATCAGCGCCCCGGTCCCGGCGCCTGCGTCGCCCAAGGCGAGCAAAGCCTCCCAGTTGGAGACAACCCCATGAACAGCAGCCCCATCGGCTTCCAGTTGGCCAAACCCGTGCTGGCCATCGAGGGGCTGACCGTTTCCTTCGACGGCTTCAAGGCGGTGAACGACCTCACGCTCTATGTCGACCGTAACGAGGTGCACGTGGTGATCGGCCCCAATGGCGCCGGCAAGACCACGGTGCTCGATCTGATCTGCGGCAAGACCCGCGCGACCGCCGGCAGCATCGAATTCAATGGCCGCGAGCTGACCCGGATGAAGGAATTCGACATCGTCCGGGCGGGCGTCGGCCGCAAGTTCCAGAACCCTTCGATCTACGAAAACCTCACGGTGTTCGAGAACCTGGAGATGTCCTATCCCGAGGGCCGCAAGGTGTTCGGTGCGCTGTTCTTCAAGCGCAGTGCGGCGGTGGTCGCGCGGGTGGAGGCGGTGGCCGCGGAGATCTTTCTCGCCGACCTGCTGCACCAGCAGGCCGATCTGCTCTCCCATGGCCAGAAACAGTGGCTGGAGATCGGCATGCTGCTGATGCAGGACCCTGAACTCCTGATGCTCGACGAGCCGGTGGCGGGCATGAGCGTCTCCGAACGGGCCCAGACCGCCGAGTTGCTCAACCGCATCAGCCAGGGGCGCTCGGTGCTGGTCATCGAGCACGACATGGAATTCGTCAAGAGCATCGCCCACAAGGTCACGGTGCTGCACCAGGGCAAGGTCCTGGCCGAAGGCAGCATGGAGGCGGTGCAGAGCAATCCCAAGGTTATCGAGGTGTACCTGGGGCACTGAAAACCTGTCCACGCTCTGCTGCGCGTCGGCCAAACGGCGTTGAAAATGCCCTGGAAGGCCAGCCCCGTCGGAATGCTCATTTACCACTCGTAACCCCGAGCGCGGGTCCGATCCGCTTCCTCAGGCATTTTCGCCTTGTTTGTCTCTAGCTCGCGAGATCGTGAGCAGGTTTTGAGCCTCCGGCCATCACCATCCACCCAGCCGACCACGGGAGATCCCGGTCATGTTCACGATCCAGAACCTTGTCTCCGGCTACGGCCAGAGCCGCATCCTCCATGAGCTCAGCCTGGAGGTGGCGCAAAAGGAAATCGTCGCCGTCATGGGCCGCAACGGCATGGGCAAGAGCACCCTTTTCCGCAGCCTGATGGGCATCCTGCCGGCGTGGAGCGGTCAGGTGACGGTGGACGGCCAGGACGTCTCCCGGCTGGAGACGCACCAGCGCGTCGAGCGCGGCATCGCCTATGTCCCGCAGGGGCGAATGATCTTTTCCCACATGACGGTGCTGGAAAACATCCAGACCGGCCTGCCGGCCTCGGCGCGGGGCAGGGTGCCGGACGATCTCTATGCGCTGTTCCCGGTGCTGCACGAGATGCGCCAGCGCAAGGGCGGCAACCTCTCCGGCGGCCAGCAGCAACAACTGGCGATCGCCCGCGCCCTGGCCACCAATCCCAAGGTGCTGCTGCTGGACGAGCCGACCGAGGGCATCCAGCCCTCGATCATCAAGGACATCGCCCGCACCCTGAAGGAGATCCGCGCCCTGCGCGACCTGACCATCGTGGTCTCCGAGCAGGTGCTGTCCTTTACCCTCGACATCGCCGATCGCTTCCTGGTGATCGAGAAGGGCCGTTTCGTGGTCGAGGAGACCCGCGACAAGGTCGACGAAGCCACCATCAGCCGCTACCTGTCGGTCTGATCCCGGCGCTCTGCGCGTCCGCCCTGCAGCAGTGGGGCGGCCGCTTCCGGCTGCCTGGCAATCCCGTCCAAGCCTTGCCTCGCCAGGGTTTGCGCCTACGTCATCCGACGTATTTGCAGCCCCGATCCCAGCCCCGAGACTGACCTGGAACCCTCCCGCTACCGCCAACAGCCAGGAGCTGCGCGATGACCGACACCCTGATCAAGGTCGACCTCAACCAGGCCGCCACCGACAACGAAAACGTCCACAACCGCTGGCATCCGGACATCCCCATGGCCTGCTGGGTCAAGCCGGGTGACGACTTCGTCCTGGAAACCTACGACTGGACCGGTGGCGCGATCAAGAACGACGACGACGCCAGCGACGTGCGCGATGTCGACCTGTCGACCGTGCATTATCTTTCCGGACCGGTAGGGGTGAAGGGCGCCGAGCCGGGCGATCTGCTGGTGGTCGAATTGCTCGACATCGGCGCCAAGGCCGAGTCCCAGTGGGGCTTTAACGGCTTCTTCTCCAAGCAGAACGGCGGTGGCTTTCTCACCGATTACTTTCCCTCGGCGCAGAAATCCATCTGGGACTTCGAGGGCATGTTCACCAAGAGCCGGCATATCCCGGGGGTGCGCTTCGCCGGGCTCATCCACCCCGGACTGATCGGCTGCCTGCCGGACCCCAAGCTGCTGGCCAACTGGAATGCCCGCGAGCAGGAGCTGATCGCCAGCAACCCGACACGGGTACCGCCCCTGGCCAATCCGCCGTTCGCCGCGACCGCCCACATGGGCAAGCTCACCGGCGCGGCCCGCGACGCGGCAGCCGCTACCGGCGCGCGCACCGTGCCGCCCCGTGAGCATGGCGGCAACTGTGACATCAAGGACCTGTCGCGGGGTTCGAAGATCTTCTTTCCGGTGTATGTGGAGGGCGCGGGCCTTTCGGTGGGCGACCTGCACTTCAGCCAGGGCGACGGCGAGATCACCTTTTGCGGCGCCATCGAGATGGCCGGCTGGGTGCACATGAAGGTCGAGCTGATCAAGGGCGGCATGGCCAAGTACGGCATCAAGAATCCCATCTTCAAGCCCAGCCCCATCGTGCCCACCTACAACAATTTCCTGATCTTCGAAGGCATCTCGGTGGATGACGCCGGCAAGCAGCACTACCTGGACGTCAACCTGGCGTACCAGCAGGCCTGCCTGAATGCCATCGAGTACCTGAAGAAATTCGGCTACAGCGGCGCCCAGGGTTACTCGCTGCTGGGCTCGGCGCCGGTGCAGGGCCATATCAGCGGCGTGGTCGACATTCCCAACGCCTGCGCCACCCTCTGGCTGCCGACGGACATCTTCGAATTCGACATCAACCCCACTGCCGCCGGACCGACCCGCTACCTGGACGGCAGCATCGATATGCCCATCGCCTACGACAAGTGAGCCGCCCGGGTGCGGCCGCCGGCCGCGACTCGCCACCAGGAGCCCGTCATGCCGATCTACGAATACGACTGCCCCGACTGCGGAGATTTCACCCTGCTGCGCCCGATGGCTCAGCGCGACGATCCCTGCAACTGCCCCGCCTGCGCCGCGCCCAGCCCCCGAGTGATTCTCAGCGCCCCCGGCCTGGCGACCCTGGCGGGCGGCGCGCGTCACGCCCACGAGACCAATGAGCGTTCGCGCCACGCGCCCCAGTCCCTCGCGGAGTACCAGGCCAAGCGCGGTCATGGCGCCGGTTGCAGCTGCTGCGCGCCGAGCAAGCCGGTGGCGCGCAGCAAGGGCAATCCCCATGGCCTGAAGACCAGTCCGTCAAACCGCCCCTGGATGATTAGCCACTGATCCGCGGTCCAGCCCTTTCAAAGGAGCCACTCCATGCGCCATGGCGATATTTCCAGCAGCCCCGATACCGTCGGCGTCGCTGTCGTCAACTACCGGATGCCCCGCCTGCATACCAAGGCCGAGGTCTTGGACAATGCTCGCCAGATCGCCACCATGATCAAAGGCATGAAGCTCGGCCTGCCGGGTATGGATCTGGTGGTGTTCCCCGAGTACAGCACCATGGGGATCATGTACGACAGGGACGAGATGATGGCCACCGCCGCGACCATCCCCGGCGAGGAGACGGCGATCTTCGCCGCCGCCTGCCGTGAGGCCAAGACCTGGGGCATCTTCTCGCTCACCGGCGAACGCCACGAGGAGCATCCGCACAAGGCGCCCTACAACAGCCTGGTACTTATCAACGACCAGGGCGAGATCGTGCAGAAGTACCGCAAGTGCATTCCCTGGTGCCCCATCGAGGGCTGGTACCCCGGTGACCGCACCTATGTCAGCGACGGCCCCAAAGGATTGAAGATCAGCCTGATCATTTGCGATGACGGCAACTACCCGGAAATCTGGCGCGACTGCGCCATGAAGGGTGCCGAGCTGATCGTACGTTGCCAGGGCTACATGTATCCGGCCAAGGAGCAGCAGGTGCTGATGGCCAAGACCATGGCCTGGGCCAACAACTGCTATGTGGCGGTAGCCAACGCCACCGGCTTCGACGGGGTATACAGCTACTTTGGCCATTCGGCGCTGATCGGTTTCGATGGCCGCACCCTCGGTGAGTGCGGCGAGGAGGAGATGGGCATCCAGTACGCCCAGCTGTCGATCTCGCAGATTCGCGATGCCCGCGCCAATGACCAGTCGCAGAACCACCTGTTCAAGCTGCTGCACCGCGGCTACACCGGGGTCTACAACTCCGGCGACGGCGACAAGGGCGTGGCCGACTGCCCCTTCGACTTCTATCGCACCTGGGTGCTGGATGCCCAGAAGGCCCAGGCCGACGTCGAGCGGATGACCCGCTCCACGATTGGCGTGGCCGATTGCCCGGTGGGCGAGTTGCCGCATCCCGGCCAGGAACGCCAGCTGGGTTGAGGCAGGCCGCAAAGGTGAGGGAACATGCCGTTCGTCAATGATCTGATCGAGCACAATCGCGACCAGCTCGCCCGCGAGGGTCAGCCGCCGTTGCCCTCGCGCTTCCTGTTCGAACCCGCCGCGGTCATGGCGCTCCTGCGGGCGCGCATCCTGGGGCAAGCCAGGGTGCTTGACGAGGTCGAAGCCTTGCTCAAGGTGGTCAAGGCCGACATCGGTGATCCGGCAAGACCCCTGGGCGTCAGTCTGTTCCTTGGTCCCACCGGGGTCGGCAAGACCGAGATCGTGCGCCTGCTGGCCCAGGCGATTCATGGTCGAGCAGACGCCCTCTGCCGTATCGATATGAACACGCTGGCCCAGGAACACTACGCCGCGGCCCTGGCCGGCGCGCCGCCCGGCTATGTGGGCAGCAAGGAAGGCACCACGCTGTTCGATGCCGAGGCCATCGCCGGCAGCTATGGCCGCCCTGGCATCGTGCTGTTCGACGAGCTGGAAAAGGCCGATCGCCAGGTCATCCGTACCCTGTTGAATGTCCTCGACAGCGGCCAGCTGGTGCTCAGCGCCGGCAGCAAGCGCCTGGATTTTCGCAACAGCCTCATCTTCATGACCAGCAACCTGGGTGCCCGGGCCGTCCAGCAGCAGCGTACCCGCTTCGCGCGAGGCTGGCGGCGCTGGCTCAAGCTGTCGGCGGACCCAAGACCTATCCTGGAAGAAGCGCTGCACGCGCACTTCGATCCGGAATTTCTCAATCGTATCGAGCGGATCCTGGCGTTCGAGCGCATCGATCAGGACTGGCTACCCGGGCTGCTCGCCATCGAGCTGGACAAGCTCAATCAGCGCCTGGGCCGCCGGGGAAAGAGCCTGGAGCTGCACGACAGCGCCAGGACCTTCCTGACCCGTGATCACGATCCCCGCTTCGGCGCTCGCGATCTGGTCCGGCGCCTGCGCCGGCTATTGGAGCCGGCGTTGGCCGACTGTCTGCTGGCACAGCCGACGGCTGTCCGACTGCTGGCGGTTCAGGAGGAGGGGCGTCTGGTGGTGCGCGAGGTGGACGCCGGCTGATGGCTTCCCACCGGGCTCGGGACCCGATGCGGATTCCCGAGCCTGGGGATTACGCTAGCGGGCGCTGCGACTTGCCAACCACGCCCGCCACCCACCATGCGCCGTGATGTCCTCGGCTCCCGCCAGGCCATAGGGCTCGCAGATGAAGCCGGTTTCCCAGCTGCCATCGGCCAGTTCCACCTTGCCCAGGCCGAGCGGGGCGGGGATGCCGGTGAGAAAGCTGCCCAGTTCGCTGCTGGGCAGCTCCCAGACCTCCACCTCGATGGCGGCGCCGTCTTCGGCGACCCGGACCATGCCCGGACGTGGCGGCGGGCCGCCGGCCAGGGCGTGGAGGCGATAGTGCGGCGCGCTCCGGGTCAGGGCCAGGCGGCGGGCACCGCGGGCGAGCAACTGGCCGTTGAGGGGCAGCCCCTGCAGATGGGCACCGCAGACCACCAGGCGGGCACGGTCATGGCGGGCGGAGCGCGCCGGCAGGCTGGCGTGCGGCAGGGCGCCGCCGACCAGCGCCAGGCCTTGGGCTTCCTGCAGGGCCGCGGCCAGGCTCAGCAGGTACTGGTCGGTGAAGACCCGGCCGAACAGCGTCACGCCCCAGGGCAGGCCGTTAGCCATGACGCCGGCCGGCACGGCCACGGCGGCGTAGTCCAGCAGGTTCATGAAGTTGGTGTAGTAACCCAGGTCGCCGTTGCGGGCGACCGGTTCGGCCGCCAGTTCCGCCAGGGTCACCGGGCGTGGATAGGTGGGGGTAAGCACGCAATCCAGTTCGGCCAGCAGGGCGTCGCACCGGGCTTTCAGCGCCTGCAGGCGGTAGCCGGCGCGAAAGGCGTCCACCGCCGTGGTGCCGGGGGCCTTTTCCAGCACGGCGCGGATCACCGGCAGCACCGCGTCCGGTTCGGCCTCGATCAGGGCACCGGACACGCTGTAGCGCTCGGCGACCCAGGGGCCTTCATAGAGCAGGCGCGCGGCTTCCAGGAAGGGCGCAAGATCCAGCGGCACGGCTTCGCCCCCCAGGGCTTCCAGGCGGGCCTTGGCCGCCGCGAACAGCGCCGGGCTTTCCGGGCAGCCGAGGAATTCCAGCTGGGTCGGGACGCCGAAGCGGAAGGGCCGCGGGCGGCCGAAGGCGCTGGCGTCGTTCCACTGTGGATTGGCGCGGCTGTAGGGATCGCGCGGATCTAGGCGGGCGGTGAGCGCCAGCAGCGTGCTGGCTTCGGCGGCGGTGGCGGTCAAGAAGGTCACGCAGTCCAGGGTCTGGCAGGCGGGCACCACGCCGGCGGTGGACAGCAGTCCCTTGCTGCCCTTGAGGCCCACCAGGTTGTTCAGCGCCGCGGGCACGCGCCCGGAACCGGCGGTATCGGTGCCCAGGGCGAAGCTGGCGACACCTAGGGCCACGGCCAGCGCCGAACCGGCGCTGGAGCCGCCGGAAGGATAGTCCGGGTGGACACTGTTGCGGCAGGCGCCGTAGGGCGAACGGGTGCCGTTGAGGCCGGTGGCGAACTGGTCGAGATTGCACTTGCCCAGCGGCACGGCGCCCAGGGCGACCAGCTGTTCCACCAGGGTCGCCGAACGTTCGGGCACATAGGCATAGGCCGGGCAGGCCGCCGTGGTGGGGATGCCAGCGAGGTCGATGTTGTCCTTGATGGCGAAGGGGATGCCATAGAGCGGCAGCTCGGCGGGATCGCGATCTTCCAGGGCGGCGAGATAGGGCTCCAGCTCGGCTGGGGTCAGCAGGTGGATGAACAGGTGGTACTCGGGGTTAAGGGCCGCGGCCTGTTCCCGCAGTTCGGCGATGAGCGTGCGTGGGGTCTGGGTCCCGGCGGCATAGGCGGCGCTCAGGGTGTCGAGGCGCAGATCGAATGTCATGGTGGCTTCCTTCAGGTCTTGTCGATGACCAGCAGGCGCTGGCCGGCGCGGATCGGCGAGCCGGGCTGGACCTGCAGGTCGTGGATCCGGCCGCTGCAGGGCGCGAGCAACGGGATTTCCATCTTCATGGATTCCAGGATCAGCAGCGGCTGGCCGGCTTCCACCTGGTCGCCCCGCTGCACCTGGGCCTGCCAGAGATTGCCGGCCACCGGGCTCTCCAGGGCCAGCTGGTGGCTGGCGAGGGGGATATCCTCGGTGGCTTCGACAGCGGCTTCCTGGCTGTCGAAATGCGCTTGGCCGGAGTCGATCCAGCGCTGCCGCTCGGCGGCGAAGGCGCTCTGCTGGCGCGTGCGGAAGGTGGTAATGCCCTCGGCTTCGCGTGCTAGGAAGGCCTGGTAGTCGGCCAGGGACAATTCGCTCTCTTCGATGCGCAGCGGCACGCGACCCAGGGGGAAGTCGGCGCGGATGCGCAGCAGCTCGTCCGCCGACACCTCATGGAAGCGGATCTGATCGAAGAAGCGCAGCAGATAGGGCTGGCCGTGGAAGGCTTCCACGTCACGGTAGCGATTCCACATCTGCAGGGTGCGACCGACGAACTGGTAGCCGCCGGGGCCTTCCATGCCGTACACGCAGAGATAGGCGCCACCGATGCCCACCGAGTTTTCCGCGGTCCAGGTACGCGCCGGGTTGTACTTGGTGGTCACCAGCCGGTGACGCGGATCGAGGGGAGTGGCCACCGGCGCGCCCAGGTAGACGTCGCCGAGGCCCATCACCAGGTAGCTGGCGTCGAAGACGATGCGCTTGACCGCCTCCAGGGACTCCAGGTCATTCACCCGGCGGATGAACTCCAGGTTGCTCGGGCACCAGGGAGCGTCCTTGCGCACCGTGGTGGTGTATTTCTCGATGGCCAGGCGGCAGGCCGGATCGTCCCAGGACAGCGGCAGATGGACGATGCGCGAGGGCACCCGCAGGTCCTGGGCATCGCCCAGCGCCTGCCAGCAGCGACTGACCGCCGCCAGCAGCTCCGCCAGGGGCAATGTCTCGGGCTGGTAGTGCACCTGCAGCGAGCGGATGCCGGGGGTGAGTTCGCTCAGCCCCGGCAGCGCCAGCGCGGCCAGCGCCTTCATCAGCCCATGGCCGCGAAAGCGCAAGGCCAGGTCCAGCTCCGGCGGGCCGATCTCCAGCAGCAGGTGGGTATCCCCGGAAAGCCGCGCCACCAGGCGCTCGGCGCCCTGGCCCAGGTCCAGTACCACGGGATCGCCGCGCCTGGGCGTGATGGCGATCGCCGCCTGCGGCTGCAGACTGCTTTCCTCGGCCAGGCGTGCCTGCTGCAGGCGCCGCGCGGTCGCCAGGTCCACCGGCAGGAAGCGCAGCCGGTCACCGGCCCTGAGCTGGCCGAGTTGCCAGAGGTCGGCTTCGATCACCGTGACCGGGCAGACGAAGCCGCCCAGGCTGGGGCCGTCCGGGCCGAGGATGACCGGCATGTCGCCGGTGAAGTCCACGGCGCCCACCGCATAGGGATTGTCGTGGATGTTGGAGGGGTGCAGACCGGCCTCGCCGCCGTCTTCGCGGGTCCATTCCGGCTTGGGGCCGATCAGGCGCACGCCAGTGCGACTGGAATTGAAGTGCACCTCCCAGTCGGTGGCGAGAAAGAGATCCAGATAGTCCGGGCTGAAATAGTCCGGCGCACCGTGCGGCCCATAGATGACACGCAGGGTGCGGGTCTCGGGCAGCCGGGTGGTCAGGGCGACGGGCAGCCGTGCCTCCGCGCGTGGGTCGGTCAGCGGCTGTAGGTGCAGCACGTCGCCGGCGCGCAGGGCGCGGCCACCGTGGCCGCCGAACTGGCCGAGGGTGAAGGTGCTGCGACTGCCCAGGTAGTCGGGCAGGTCCAGGCCGCCTCTCAGGCAGAGATAGCTGCGGGCGCCGGCGCCGGTGATGGCGCCCAGGTGCAGGATGGCACCCGCGGAGACGCGAAAGACGCTGTCCATGGCCTGGGGTTGGTCGTCCAGCAGGATCGGCAGCGCCGCGCCGGTGACCACCACCACGGCCTCGGTGTTGAATCTCAGGGTAGGGCCGGCCAGGGTGATTTCCAGGGCGGCCGCGCGGCCGTCGTTACCGAGCAGGCGATTGCCCAGGCGCAGGGCGCGGTCGTCCATGGGGCCGGAAGGGGGAATGCCCACCGACCAGTAGCCGAGGCGCCCGGGGGCGTCCTGCACCGTGGTCTGGGTGCCGGCGCTGAGCACCTCCAGGGTGGTGGCCTGGTAGGTCAGCCCCTCCAGGCAGCGCGTCCAGGGCTGGCCCGAGGCGAAGGGCGCGGCGGCGAGGATCTGCCGCAGGTAGTCGCCATTGGTTTCCACGCCATAGAGCCGGGTCGCCGCCAGGGCCTGGTCGAGGCGTTGCCGGGCGGCATCGCGGTCGGGGGCCCAGGCGATGACCTTGGCCACCAGGGGATCGAAATAGGGCGGGATCTCGCAGCCGGCCTCGACCCAGGTGTCCAGGCGCAGCGCCCGGCCATCCGCGGGTGGGAAGTCGACCTGGGTCAGCAGGCCCGGGCTGGGCTGGAAGTCGCGACCTGGGTCTTCGGCATAGAGCCGCGCCTGGATGGCATGGCCTTGGGGCTGCAGCCCCGCGGCGAGCACGGCCAGCGGCGGCAGTTCGCCGGCGGCCAGTTCGATCATCCAGCGCACCAGGTCCACGCCCCAGACCTGCTCGGTGACGCCATGCTCGACCTGCAGCCGGGTGTTCACCTCCAGGAAGTAGAAGCGGTCGGCGGCGCTGTCGTAGACGAACTCCACGGTACCGGCGCTGCGATAGCGTACCGCGCGTGCCAGCTCCAGGGCGGCGGCGCAGAGCGCCTCGGCCATGCCGGCCGGCAGGTTGGGCGCCGGGGTTTCCTCCAGTACCTTCTGGTTGCGGCGCTGCACCGAGCAGTCGCGCACGCCCAGCGCCAGCACCTCGCCCTGGCCATCGCCGAACACCTGCACCTCCAGGTGCCGGGCGCGCTCGATGTACTTCTCCAGGAAGACGCCCGCGTCGCTGAAGTTGTTCTGACCCAGCCGGCGCACGGCGTCGAAGGCCTCGGCGAGTTCAGGGTCCGTGCGGCACACGCGCATGCCGATGCCGCCGCCACCGGCGGTGCTCTTGAGCATCACCGGATAACCGATCTGTTGCGCGGCCGCCAGTGCCCCTTCCAGGGTATCCAGCAGCTCGGTGCCCTCCAGCAGCGGCACGCCCTGGGCGCGCGCC
The DNA here is from genome assembly GCF_029959585.1 of Pseudomonas sp. PS02302. NCBI lineage: Bacteria > Pseudomonadati > Pseudomonadota > Gammaproteobacteria > Pseudomonadales > Pseudomonadaceae > Pseudomonas > Pseudomonas sp. PS02302. The sequence continues at coordinate 136,377 of NZ_JASCON010000002.1, read as the reverse complement.
AGGGCCCGCGCCGTGTGCTTGAGACCAAAGGTGCGCAGTTGCTCGGGGGTGGGCCCGACGAAGGCGATGCCGGCGGCTTCGCAGGCTTCGGCGAAGGCGGCGTTCTCGGAGAGGAAGCCATAGCCCGGGTGAATGGCCTGGGCGCCGCTCTGGCGCGCGACCTCGAGCAGCTTGGCGGTGTCCAGGTAGGTGGCCGCGGCGGCGCCTTCGCCCAGGCTGAAGGCCTGGTCGGCCTCGCTGACATGGCGGCTGGCGCGATCGGCTTCGCTGTAGACGGCGACCGCGGCGACGCCTAGGTCGCGCAGGGTGCGCTGGATGCGGCAGCTGATGGCGCCACGGTTGGCGATGAGCAGGGTGGTGAACATTCGAGGCGTCCTCGAAGGCGGCGGGCCGTCCCGCCAGATAAAAGCTCTCGGGGTCGTCCCCAAGAGGCCGCGCGAGGGCGGTAGGTCAGTCGGCGTCTAGCGCTTGCCGCGGTAGCTGTAGCGCCCGGCGCGGACTTCGCAGAGGCGATGGAGACGCGGTCGCAGCCACTGCCAGAGCTGGCGTGCGCGGGTCAGTCCCATAGCAGCACCTCCGCCGGAGTGGGGTTCCAGCCGTTGCAGGGGTTGTTGAGTTGCGGGCAATTGGAGATCAGCAGGATGACGTCGGTCTCGGCGCGCAACTCCACATACTTGCCGGCGCCGGAGATGCCATCGGCGAAGGTCAGGCCGCCGTCCGCGGTCACCGGCACGTTCATGAAGAAGTTGATGTTGGCGCCGATGTCGCGCTTGCCCAGGCGCCCGTCATGGCCACCGGCGCAGAGGAAGTTGTCGCGGCAGCTGTGCATCTGCCGGCGATCCAGGGCGTAGCGCACCGTGTTGCTCTCCTGGGAGCAGGCTCCGCCCAGGGTGTCGTGGCGGCCACAGGTGTCGGCGACGATGGTCAGCAGGGGATTGCCCAGGTTGGAATAGAGCACGCTGCCGGTCGACAGATAGACCCGGCCCTGGCGCCTCAGGGTGCGCTGGGGATCGTAGCGTTCCTGGGGGTTGGCGGCGGCGTAGAAGAGGGTGTCCACCGCCTGGTTGCCTTCCAGGTCATGGATGCGCAGGGTCTGGCCGGCCTTGACCTCCTTGAGGTAGGGCGCTCCAGCCGGCAGGAGGGCACGGTAGCTGGCATCTTCCGGGCGTTTGGTGCTGGCGATCAGGGTCATGGCGGGGCCTCAGAGGAAGTAGCGGGCGGTGTTCTGGAAGGCGCGCTCGTTTTCCGGGCGCGAGGTGCGGCAGCGTTCGGCCACCTCGGGCGCCGCGCGCAACTGGGCGAGATCGACCGGGCGCGGCGCATAGACCGGGTCCGGGTCCAGCGGATGCTGCAGGGCGGTCAGCACCACCAGGGTGTTCATGGGCGCATGGAGCTCGACCAGATCGCCGGCGCGGGAGTTGCCGGGCACGAAGGCAAAGGCGCCTGCGGCATCCACGTCCACCCGGCTGAACAGGTTGAGGGTCATCAGCAGGTCTTCCAGGCCCAGGCCCCACTTGGCCAGTTCCACCAGCAGGTTGTCGGTGCCATTGCGGTGGAAGCCGTTGCGCAGCTCCTGATAGCGACCCGCGCCGTATTTCTCCGCCACCTCGGCGGCATTGGCCACGCCGCCAAAGCTGTCGTGCCAGCCGCAGGTGTCGCGCACCACGGCCGCCAGCACCCGCCCCATGTCGGAATAGAGGCAATGGCCGGCGGTGAGACGCGCGGTGTGCTGGCCCTTGAGGGTATCGGGCAGGTTCAGCCGCTCGCTGCGGTCATCGGCATTGAACAGCAGCAGGCTGACATTGGCGCCGCCTTCCACGTCGGTCAGCCGCAGGGTCTGGCCGCGGCGCAGGATGAAGGAGGCGGTGCCGCCGCCGGGGACGCGTTCCTGGTAGAGCAGTTCGTCAGTCATGGGCAACCTCGTCAGGTAAGGGCTGGCCGAGTCCCAGCCGCATGCACGGGCCGGGTCTTGGCGGTCAGGGGCAGGTCGTAGGTGATGCGGGCGCCATAGGCGCCGGGGGCTTGCGGGTCCTGGCGGACCTTGTCGAACACCAGCACCCGGGTGGCCAGGCTGAAGCCCTCGTGCAGGTCATGGGTGACCATGAACACCGTGAGCGGGCGCTCGTGCCAGAGCTCCAGCAGCAGGGCGTGCATGTCCTTGCGGATGCCGGGATCGAGGGCGCCGAAAGGCTCGTCCAGGAGCAGGATGCGCGGCCGGACGATCAGCGCCTGGGCGATGGCGAGGCGCTGCTGCATGCCGCCGGACAGCTGCCCCGGGTACTTGCCCAGCGCCTGGCCCAGGCCGACGCGCTCGAGCAGGGCGGCGGCCTGTTCCCGGGCCTGGCGCTTGGCCGTGCCCAGCAGCCGGCCGAGCAGCGGGGACCTGGGCAATTCCAGGCCCAGGGCGACGTTGTCCAGCACGCTCAGGTGGGGAAACACCGAATAGCGCTGAAAGACCACGCCCCGCTCGGGATCCGGTTCCGCCGAGAGCGGCTGACCATCGATGCGGATCTCGCCACGGCTGGGCCGCTCCTGGCCGAGCAGCAGGCGCAGGAAGGTGGACTTGCCGCAGCCGGAGGCACCGACCAGGGCGCAGAATTCACCTTCGCGCACCTGCAGATTGAGGCCTTCGAGCACCACCTGCTCGCCATAGCGCTGCCAGAGATTGCGGACCTCGATCATCAGCGACCCTCCCCGTACCAGGGAAAGGCGCGCCGTGTCAGCAGGCGCAGGCCCGCGTCCAGCAGCCAGGCCAGCAGGGTGATCCAGGCGACATAGGGAAGGATCACGTCCATGGCCAGATAGCGCCGCACCAGGAAGATGCGGTAGCCCAGGCCATCGGTGGCGGCGATGGCCTCGGCGGCGATGAGAAACAGCCAGGCGGCGCCCAGCTGCAGCCGCAGGGCGATGAGCAGGCGCGGCAGCAGTTGCGGCAGCACCAGGCGCAGAATCACCGTCCAGCTGTTGGCGCCCAGGGTCTGGGCCTTGATCAGCAGTTCTCGGGGCAGCTCCCGCGCGCGCTGGTCCACCTCGCGGATCAGCACCGGGGTGACGCCCACCACGATCAGCATCACCTTGGCCAGTTCGCCCAGGCCGAAGACGATGAAGAGGATCGGCAGGATCGCCAGGGGCGGGATCATCGAGAGCACCGTCACCAGTGGCGAGAGCGGCGCGCCGACCAGGGGCAGGCTGCCCGCGGCGATGCCCACCACCAGGGCGATCAGCGCGGCGATTCCCAGGCCCAGCCCCAGGCGTTGCAGGCTGGCCAGGGTGTCCCGCCAGAACGGATAACCCCCGGTACGCACGTCGGCGGTAAAGGCCAGGCGCTGCACCGCATCGGCCATCTGCGCCACGCTGGGCAGCAGCTTGTCGTTGGGGTTCTCCGCCAGCCGGGTGGCCGAGCCCACCAGATAGAGCAGGGCGAGCAGGGCGAAGGGCAGCAGGACCAGCAGGAGCCGGCCGCCCCGATCGGGATGCCGATTGATGAAGCGCATGGGCGTCGTCCTCGCGGCGGGGCTCAGAGCTTGCCGTCGGCGGCCAGCTGTACGAAGGTCGGATCGAAGCGCAGCTTGAGATTGCCCGCGTCCCCGCTGGTCTTGCCGCCCGGATAGGCGATGCCGATGGCCTCGGCGCTGGGTGCGCCCTGGCCCAGCAGGCCGTGTTCGAAGGAGAAGTGGGCGATGCGCTGCATGGTGGTCGGCAGCGCGGGATCCTTGACGAAGGCCAGGGCCTCGGCGGGCGTGGCGAACAGCCGAGTCTTGTCCAGTTGCGCCTGGAAGCCGGCGAGATCGGTACCCGAGGCCTTGGCCATGGCCTCCAGGGCCGCCTTGCCCTTGGCGTCACCGGACTGCATCAGCGCCAGCATCTCGAACCAGGCACCGGTCAGGGCCTTGCCCAGGGCCGGGTTGTCCTTGAGCGTGGCGGTGTTCACCACCAGCATGTCGAGGATCTCGCCGGGAATCTTGCTGGAGTCGAACACCTCGGTGGTGTCGGGCTGAGACTTGATCTCGGCCAGCAGCGGATTCCAGGTCACCACGTTGCGCACGTCGGCGGTCTGGAAGGCGGCCACCATGTCGGCGTCGGAGGTGTTGACGGTGGTCAGGTCCCTCTCGCTCAGCCCTACGCTCTGCAGCGCGCGCGCCAGCAAATAGTGGGAGACGGAGAACTGCACCAGGTTGACCTGCTGGCCCTTGAGGTCGGCCAGGGTCTTGCCCTTGCCCTTCATCACCACGCCGTCGTTGCCGTTGGAGTAGTCGCTGACGATCAGCGCCGTGCTGTCCACGCCGCCGGCGGCCGGAATGGTCAGGGCGTCCATGTTGGTCATGGCGCAGCCGTCGAACTGGCCGGTGGTGTACTGATTGATGGATTCGACGTAGTCGTTGAGCTGCACGACCTCGATGTGGATGCCGTATTTCTTGGCCCACTTGTCGATGATGCCCTGGGCCTGGGCTTCGCCCCAGGGCATCCAGCCGGCATAGATCGTCCAGCACACCTTGAAGTCGTCGCGCGGCGCCGCCTGAGCGGTGGCACCAAGGAGCAGGGAACAACCGAGAACGAGCGAGGCGAGCAGGGGATGGCGCATGGGACCTCCAATAGGATGGACGACGGGACAGGAGCACGCGACTGGCGCTGTGTCTCCCGGGCTTTTGTCCCGCCGTGTAACCCCATCAGAGGTCGACGACTCTCGGACCAGACACCCGCACGAGCGAGTCGGAACCCTAGTCATCCATTGCAGATTGTGGTGCATCAAACCGGCTGGCCGGTGCTCCTGCACGCTATGGCCTTTGCCAGATGCGTGCCAGTTGCCGCCAGGCCCCGTGCCATGCTGATTGCCCGCCAGGACATCGAGGCTGCGACCAGCGCGCCGCCCCATCGCAGTGCGTTCGAAGCGGTGCAATGCACCGCTTTGATTCAGCGCCCCAACGCCGCGATCAGCGCCTGGCGAAAGGCATTCACCGCCGGCGGCAATTCGCGGCCCGCCATGCTCTGCAATTCGATCCGTCGCGCGGCCAGGCCTTCGTCCAGCAGGGGCAGGGCCACCAGTTGGCCTTCGCGCAGTCGACTACGCAGGCTCAGTTCGCTTGAGAGCGCCACGCCACCGCCCAAGGCGGCGAAGCGATAGAGCGCCTGCATGTTGTTGCTCACCAGCACGGGTTCGAAGGAGAGTCCCTGGACGCCACAGCAGATGTCGAACAGCTGGCGCACCGTGGTATCGGGCATTGGCAGCGCCAGCGGAAAGGGCTGCAGATCGGCCAGGGTCAGCTTGGTACGACCGGCGAGGGGATGCTCGGGCGCCACCACCGCCTCGATGGCGCCACTCAAGGTGGCGTCGACGCTGATGTCCGGCTCTGGCCTGAGGCTGAAGGTGAGGCCCAGGTCGGCGTCACCTTCCTGGACCCGGCGCGTGACCGCCGCCGGCGCGCAGACCTCCAGGGAAAAGTGGATGCCGGCATAGCCCTGGCGAAAGGCAACGATGACCTCGGGCAGGAAGTCCAGCGAGAAGCCTTCGGTGGTGGCCAGGCGTACCTGGCCGCGGCGCAGGTCGGCCAGGCCGCGCAACTCGGCCGCGACCTGCTCGCTGGCCAGCTGCGCCTTGCGCGCATGCACGGCCAGACGCTCGCCGGCGGCGCTGGGCACCACGCCACGGGGGCGGCGTTCGAGCAGCGGCGTCTCCAGCTCGCGCTCCAGTTTGGCGATCTGCCGACTCACCGCACTGGCCGCGACGTTGAGCCGCTGGGAGGCTTCGCTGATGGAGCCGCACCGCACCACCTCGAGGAAATAGCGCAGGGCGGTGGACTGAATGCCATAGGGCTGCATAGGGTCTCCTTTGCCAAAAAGGCATGGCTTGCATCTAAATATTCTGCTTGTGGCATGGGATGGCAAGACCTAGAGTCGGGCCAAGAGACCCAATAACAGGTGTCAGCTGTTCCCCCCTTTCCCGCGCTTCGCGGACCTGCCTTTGACCAACCACCGCCCCGGAGACAGACGGCATGGGACTCAAAGGTTTCGCTTGTGGCATCGCGTTTTCCCTCTTTTTGGCCCAGGGCCAGGCCTTCGCCGGCAAAGCCAACGACACCCTGGTCTACGCCTCCGACACCGAGCCCGAAAACGTCAGCCCCTATCACAACGATGCCCGTGAAGGCGTCATCCTCGCCCACCTGGCCTGGGATACCCTGATCTACCGCGATCCCCAGACCGGTGAATACCGGCCGATGCTGGCCACCGGCTGGCAGCAGGTCGATCCGCTGACCCTCGACTTCGATCTGCGCCAGGGCGTGACCTTCCACAACGGCGATCCCTTCACCGCCGACGACGTGGTCTTCACCTTCAACTACGTGGCCTCGCCCGAAGGCAAGGTGGTCACCCAGCAGAACGTCAACTGGATCAAGAGCGCCGAGAAGCTGGGCGAATACAAGGTTCGCCTGCACCTCAAGCAGCCGTTTCCCGCCGCGCTGGAATACCTGGCCAATCCCTTGCCCATCTATCCCGGCAAGTACTTCCAGAAGGTCGGTCTGGCGGGCTTCGCGCAAAAGCCGGTGGGTACCGGGCCCTATCGCATCGTCGCGGTCACCAGCGGCCAGGGGGTCACGCTGGAGCGCAATCCGAACTACTTCAAGGACAGCCCCCAGGGGCAGCCGCGCATCGGCCATATCCAGTTCCGCGTCATCCCCGACGCCGAGACCCGGCTCGCCGAACTCATGACCGGCGGCATCGACTGGGCCTGGCGCGTGGCGCCGGACCAGGCCGAGCAACTCAAGGCCGCGCCCAACCTCACCGTGGAAAGCGGCGCCAGCATGAGGATCGGCTTCCTCAGCATGGACGCCCAGGGCGCCTCCAGCCCGGATTCGCCCTTCGCCAAGGCCGAGGTGCGCCAGGCGGTCAACTACGCCATCAAGCGCCAGGCCATCGCCAGCCAGCTCATGGGGGGCGGCAGCCAGCCGCTGCAGGTGGCCTGCTATCCGGAGCAATTCGGCTGCGACGCCAAGGCCGTACCGGGCTATCCCTACGACCCGGCCAAGGCCAAGGCGCTGCTCAAGGCCGCCGGCTACCCCAACGGCTTCAGCACCGAGATCTTCGCCTACCGGGATCGCGACGTGGTGGAGGCGCTGATCGGGGACCTGCGCGCGGTGGGTATCGACGCCAAGCTGCGCTATCTGAAATACGCCGCCCTGCGCGACCAGCAGCGCGCCGGCAAGGTGCCCATGGCCTTTCTCGCCTGGGGCTCGTTCTCCATCGCCGACGCCTCGGCGGCCACCGGCGTCTATTTCAAGGGCAATGCCGACGACGTGGCCAAGGATCCCCAGGTGATCGACTGGCTCAAGGTGGCGGACACCGCCATGGACCCGGCGGTGCGCAAGGACAACTACCGCAAGGCGCTGCAGCGGATCGCCGCGCAGGCCTACTGGGCGCCGGTGTTCAACTATTCCATCAACTACGCCTTCACCTCGGACCTGGCCTTCCAGCCCTATCCGGACGAATTGCCGCGCTTCGCCCTGGCCCACTGGAACTGATCCGTCCCGGCGCCCCGCACGGGGGCGCCTCTCGCCGAGGACCCGAGCATGTCCGCATACCTCCTGCGCCGCCTGGGTATCGCCCTGGCCGTGGCCTTTACCGTTTCCCTCATCAGTTTCTTCCTGCTGCACCTGTCCGGCGACCTGGCCACCGCCATCGCCGGACCCGAGGCCACCGCCGAGCAGATCGAGGTGGTGCGTCATCAACACGGCCTCGATAAACCCCTGGCGACGCAGTACGTCGAGTGGATCGGGCAGTTGCTGCGCCTGGACCTGGGGCAATCGTTCTTCTTCCAGGAATCGGTGCGGGATCTCATCGCCAGCCGCCTGCCCATCACCCTGACCCTGGGCGCCATCGCGCTGCTGGTGGCGCTGCTCATCGCCATCCCGCTCGGGGTGCTGGCCGCGGTCCGGCGCGACACCTGGATCGACCGCCTGGCGCTGACCCTGGCGACCTTCGGCCAGGCGATGCCCAGCTTCTGGTTCGCCCTGGTGCTGATCGTCGTCTTCGCCGTCACCCTGAAATGGCTACCGGTGTCCGGCAATACCAGCTGGCAGCACTTCATCCTGCCGGCGATCGCCCTGGGCTACTACGCCACTCCCTCGCTGATGCGCCTGACCCGGGCCGGGATGCTCGATGTACTGGGCGCCGACTACATCCGCACCGCCCGGGCCAAGGGTCTGAGTCCGGCGCGGGTACTGTTCAAGCACGCCCTGCGCAATGCGCTGATCCCGGTGGTGGCCCTGGCCGCGGTGGAGTTCGGCTTCATGCTGGGCGGCTCGGTGGTAATCGAGGCGGTGTTCTCGCTGCAGGGCATCGGCCAGCTGGCCTGGGACGCCATTGCCCGCAACGACTTCCCGGTGGTGCAGGCCATCGTCCTCTTGATCGCGTTGATCTACATCGTGCTGACACTGGTGGCCGATCTGCTCAACGCCTTGCTCGACCCGCGCATTCGCGTGCGCTAGGAGGCTCCATGACCGTCGCCAATCCCTTCGTGCTCGACGACTATCTGCCCCCGCGCCCGACGCTGGGCCGCCAGCTGCGCCGCTGGTTCGGCCACCGCGGCTTCGCCCTGGGCGCCGTGCTGCTCGTCGTCATCGTCTTCGCCGCCCTGGCCGCGCCCTGGCTGGCGCCCCACGACCCCTATGCCCAGGACGTGATGCAGCGGATGAAACCACCGGTATGGATGGCCAAGGGCACCTGGGCCCACCCGCTGGGCACCGACAAGCTCGGCCGCGACTATCTCTCCCGGCTGCTCTATGGCGCGCGCATCTCGCTGTTCATCGGTCTCGCCGCGGCGCTCATCTCCGGCGCCATCGGCACCTTGCTCGGGGTGCTCGCCGGTTACTACGGCGGCAAGGTCGACGCCCTGGTGAGCTACCTGGTGACCACCCGCCTGGCCTTGCCGGTGGTGATGGTGGCCCTGGCCGCCGCCTCCCTGGTGGGTGGCTCGCTGCAGGTGGTGGTGATCCTGCTCGGCTGTCTGCTGTGGGATCGCTTCGCCGTGGTGGTGCGCGCCGCCGTGCAGCAGATCCGCGACGCCGAATACGTCGCCGCTGCCCAGGCGCTGGGCTGTTCACCCTGGCGGGTCATCGTCGGCGAGATCCTGCCCAATGTGCTGGGGGCGCTGATCGTGGTGATCACCCTGGAGATGGCCCACGCCATCCTGCTGGAGGCGACCCTGTCCTTTCTCGGCGTGGGCGTGCAGCCGCCGTTGCCGTCCTGGGGCCTGATGATCGCCGAAGGCAAGCCCTACATGTTCTTTTCGCCCTGGGTGATCGCCATTCCCGGCATCGCCCTGATGCTGCTGGTGCTGGCCATCAACCTGGTGGGTGACGGTATCCGGGACCTGGCCGCGCCCAGCGGGCGCAACTAAGCGGAGGACTGACCATGGCACTGCTCGACGTAAGAGACCTGCGGATCGATATCCCCCTGGGGGATGACACCCTGCACGCCGTGCGCGGCCTGGACCTGCAGGTGGAGCGGGGCGAAATGCTCTGCCTGGTGGGCGAATCCGGCTGCGGCAAGTCGCTCACCTCCCTGGCGCTGATGGATCTGCTGCCGCGCCAGGCCCAGCGCCAGGCGGCGCGCCTGACGCTGGGCGAGCACGACCTCCTGACCCTGGGCGAAAGGGGCATGCGCGACCTGCGCGGCAATCGCCTGGCGATGATCTTCCAGGAACCCATGACCGCTCTCAATCCGGCCTACAGCATCGGCGACCAGCTCGCCGAGGTGCTGCGGCGCCACCGCAGGCTGGATCGCAAGGCCGCCTGGGCAGGCGCGGAGGCCATGCTGGAAAAGGTCGGCATCAGCAACGCTGGCGAGCGCCTGCGCCAGTACCCGCACCAGCTCAGTGGCGGATTGCGCCAGCGGGTGGTGATCGCCATGGCGCTGCTCTGCGAACCGGACCTCATCATCGCCGACGAACCCACCACGGCGCTGGACGTCACCATCCAGGCGCAGATCCTGCACCTGTTGCGCGATCTGCAGCGGGAATTCGGCACGGCCATCGTCTTCATCACCCACGACCTGGGGCTGGTGGCGCGCATCGCCGACCGGGTAGCGGTCATGTATGCCGGCCAGATCGTCGAGCAGGCACCGGCCGCCGAGCTGTTCGCCGCCCCTCGACACCCCTATACCCGTGGGCTGCTGGCGAGCATCCCGGTACCGGGCCGGACCCGTCCCGGGCAGCCGCTGGGCGCCATTCCCGGCCTGGTCCCGAGCCTGGTCGGCGAGCAGCACGGCTGTGCTTTTCGCAACAGATGCCCGCAGGCGGTGGCGGCCTGCGCCGACAGCGTGCCGTTGCTGGAGGAGGGCGCGCACCTGGCGCGTTGCCACTTCGCCCTGCCCAGCGAACCCCTGCGCCGGGTCGGAGGTGTGCGATGAGCCGCGAGATCGCCCTGGAACTGTGCGACATCCGCCGCGAATTCACCCTGGGTCGCGGCCTGTTCCGCCCGCCGGCCACCCTCAAGGCGGTGGATGGCATCTCCCTGCGGCTCTATCGCGGCGAGACCCTGGGTCTGGTGGGGGAATCGGGGTGCGGCAAGAGCACCCTGGCCAAGCTGCTGCTGGGGCTGCTGGCGCCCACCAGCGGCGACATCCTGGTAGGCGGCGAGCACCTGCGCGGGGTGGATCGCAAGCGCATGGCCCGGCATATCCAGCCGATCTTCCAGGACCCTTATTCGTCGCTCAATCCGCGCAAGACGGTGCGCGAGATCGTGGCATTGCCGCTCAAGGTGCATGGCCTGGGCTCGGCGGTCGAGCAGCAACGGCGGGTCGCCGAGATGCTCGACGTGGTGGGTTTGCCACGGCGCGCCGCCGACAGCCATCCCGGCCAGCTCAGTGGTGGTCAGCGCCAGCGGGTGGCCATCGCCCGCGCCCTGGTGATGCGCCCGGACGTGCTGATCTGCGACGAACCCACCTCGGCATTGGACGTCTCGGTGCAGGCGCAGATCCTCAACCTGCTGCTGGAGCTCAAGCGTGAATTCGGCCTGACCTATCTGCTCATCAGCCACAACCTGGCGGTGGTGGAGCACCTGGCCGACCGGGTGGCGGTGATGTACCTCGGCAAGATCGTCGAGGAGCGCGAGCGAGCGGCGCTGTTCGCCCAGCCGGCGCATCCCTATACCCGGGCGCTGCTGGATGCGGTGCTCACCCCTGATCCCAGCCTGGGCCTGCCGGCGCTGGGCCTGCCGGCGCTGGGCCTGCCGGCGCTGGGCCTGGGTGGCAGCTTTCCCAATCCCATCTCGCCACCCAGCGGCTGCGCCTTCCATCCCCGCTGCCCGCGCTGCTTCGGCCCCTGCGCCGAGCGCTATCCGGAACGCGAAACCATCCCCGGCGGCAGCAAGCGCTGCCACCTGCCCGAACCCGCCTGACCCCGGAGTCCGCCATGACCAGCCGTACCCATGCCCTTGAGCTTGCCGCCGCGCACTTCGACAGCGGCGCCTTTCGTACGCGGCTCGCCACCGCGGTGGCCCATCCCACCGAAAGCCAGGCGCCCGAGCGCCAGGCGGAGCTGCAGCGCTACCTGGATGAGTTCATCGCTCCCTATGTGGCCAGTCTCGGCTTCACCAGCCGGCAGCTGGACAATCCGGTCGCTGGCAAGGGGCCCTTGCTGATCGCCGAGCGGATCGAGGATCCGGCCTTGCCGACCCTGCTCAGCTATGGCCACGGTGACGTGGTGCGCGGTGATGCCAGCCGCTGGCGCGAAGGCCTTGCGCCCTGGACCCTGGTGGAGCAGGGCGAGCGCTGGTACGGCCGCGGTACCGCCGACAACAAGGGCCAGCACCTGCTCAACCTGGCGGCGCTGGAACAGGTGATCGCCGCCCGCGGCGGACGCCTGGGCTACAACGTCAAGCTGCTGCTGGAGATGGGCGAGGAGATCGGCTCGGTCGGCCTGCGCGCCTTCTGCCAGGAGCAGCGCCAGGCCCTGGCCGCCGATCTGTTCATCGCCTCCGACGGGCCGCGAGTCTCGGCATCCCGGCCGACGCTGTTCCTGGGTGCCCGCGGCACCTTCAATTTCGATCTGCACCTGGAGCTGCGCGAAGGCGGCCATCACTCCGGCAACTGGGGTGGGCTGCTGGCCAATCCCGGGATCATCCTCGCCCATGCCCTGGCCAGCCTGGTGGATGCCCGGGGCCAGATCCAGGTCGCGGGGCTCAAGCCCACCGAGCTGCCCGCACCGGTGCGCAGGGTGCTGGCCGACATCGAGGTGGGCGGCGCGCCGGGCGATCCGGCCATCGATCCGCTCTGGGGCGAGCCCGGGCTGACCCCGGCGGAACGTGTCTACGGCTGGAACACCTTCGAACTGCTGGCCTTCACCACCGGCAATCCCGAGGCGCCGGTGAATGCCATTCCCGGCAGCGCCCGTGCCCACTGCCAGATCCGCTTCGTCGCCGGCTGCGATTGCACGACCTTCATCCCGCTGATCGAGGCGCACCTGGCCGAACGGGGTTTCGCCGCTGTGCGCGTTTCCCGTGCCAAGGACGAGATCCTGCACGCCTCGCGGCTGGACCCGGAGAATCCCTGGGTGGACTGGGCGCTGACCTCCCTGACCCGCACCCTGGGCGAAAAGCCCGCCTTGCTGCCCAATTTCGGCGGTGGCTTGCCCAATGACATCTTTGCCGACATTCTCGAACTGCCCACCCTCTGGGTACCCCATTCCTATCCCGCCTGCTCCCAGCACGCGCCCAACGAGCATCTCCTGGCCCCGGTCGCGCGGCAGGGGCTGCAACTCATGGCCGGGTTGTTCTGGGACCTGGGCGATCGCTGGAGCCGCAGCTGATGCCCCTTGCCAAGACCACTGCCCTGGAGTGGCTCGCCACCCAGCGCGAGCCGATGACCCTTCTCCTGCAACGCCTGGTCGATACCGATTCCAACAGCTACGACAAGACCGGCGTCGATGCCGTCGGTGCGGTGCTCACCGCGGCCCTGGCCGAAGACGGCATCGAGGTTGCCCGGACGCCGGTCGCCGACTTCGGTGACGTCCTCGCCGCCCAGGTGGGGCCCGCCACCGGCGCTGCGGTGTTGCTGCTGGGCCACCGCGACACCGTCTTTCCGCCGGGCACCGTGGCCAGCCGCGGCTTCACCCGCGATTCCCGCCAGGCCTATGGTCCTGGCGTCGCGGACATGAAGGGTGGGCTGGTGGCGAGTTGCTTCGCGCTGCGCGCGCTCAAGCGCGCCGGCGAGTTGCCGTTTCCGGTACGGGTGCTCTACACCGGTGACGAAGAGATTGGCTCCGGCACGGCTCGCCCGCACCTGGAAGCGGCGGCCCGCGGCGCCCGAGCCGTGCTCAACTGCGAGCCCGGGCGGGTCAGTGGCAACGTGGTCAAGGCGCGCAAGGGCGGCGCCACCCTGGCCATCAGCGTGAGCGGTCGTGCCGCCCATGCCGGCGTCAGCCACGCCGAGGGCGCCAGTGCCATCCAGGCCCTGGCACTCAAGGTGGTGAAGCTGCACGCCCTGACCGACTACGAACGCGGTATCACCACCAACGTCGGCCTCATCGAGGGCGGCACCTCCAGCAATACCGTCGCGCCGAGCGCCACCGCGCGCCTGGATGTGCGCTTCGCCGCCCTGGCCGACTGGCCCGCGCTGCAGGCGCGTATCGAGGCCATCGTCGCCGAGGTGGAGGTGCCGGGGACAGCCGCCTGCGTCGCGCCCACCTGCCTGTTCCTGCCGATGGAAGCGCACCTGAGCCACGAGCTGCTGGCGCTCTACCAGCGCGAGGCCCAGGACCTCGGCTTCAGCGTCGAGGGCGAATTCACCGGCGGTTGCGCCGACTCCGGGTTCACTGCCAGCCTGGGCGTGCCCACCCTCTGTGGCCTGGGCCCCGTGGGCGGCAAGGTACACACCGACGCCGAATTCCTGGTGCTCGATACCCTGGTTCCACGCACCCAGGCGCTGGTGGCGACCATTCTGGCCCTGGCCATAAAGGCCTGATCCTCTTGCCGGTTTCCGAAACCGGTGCGACGCCTGGCCGGGGAGGGCGACGATTGGCGGCTTTAGGTCTTCGAACTATCGACCCCTAGCTGCCCTTGGTTCGGGGCAGCAATCGGCCAGGATCTGACATTGCCGGTAAAAGCCTGCCTGTCGATGACAAGGGCGGTAGGGCAGTCATTCGTCAGCGAGACGAGAGGACCTTCCTTGACAGCCAGATTGTCTGGGCAAATACTCGCTGCAAGATTCATATAGATGACTAGATAACAAGGTGAATAAAGTCGATGAATTCTTTATCCAGCGATGCCCGACTGCCGCTGTATCAACGCCTGCGTGACCAATTGGCGGAGCAGATCGCCAATAATCGCTGGCGTCCGGGGGAGGCGATCCCTACTGAAGCGGCGCTGTCTGCGGAATATCAACTGTCCACCGGTACGGTGCGCAAGGCGATTGATGCCTTGGTCAGTGAGGGCATTCTGGAACGTCAGCAAGGGCGCGGGACGTTCATTCGACGGGCGCAGTTTCAATCCTCCTTGTTCCGTTTCTTCCGATTCCAGACGGTTTCCGGTGAGCGCCAGGTCCCGGAGAGTCGCATCCTCTCGATCGAGCCCGTTGCCGCACCTTCGGCCGTAGCGCAAGCGCTAGGGTTGCCCGCCGATGCGTTGGTCATTCGTATTGTCCGTGTGCGTCTGCTCGATGTTAAGCCGGTGCTCGCCGAAGAAATCTGGCTGCCCCGCCAGCGGTTCCAGGCGCTGCTGGAGATCGACCTCAGTCGCGAAGGGCCGCTGCTGTATCCGATCTACGAAGAAGTGTGCGGACAGGTTGTTGCATCGGCCGAAGAAACGCTGACCGCCGAATCGGTGAATGACGTGCATGCCCGCCTGCTCCAGGTACCGGTCAACAGTCCGGTGATCGTGATCGAGCGCTTGGCCCGCGATTACGCGGGTAGCCCGCTGGAGTGGCGTCGCTCGCGCGGCCACGCGGAGCATTTCCGCTACAGCGTGGATATTCGCTAACGCCTGTCTGCGTAGCCAAGCGTTCTGCGGCGGCTAGATCGCCGCCCGATTGCTGTTTGGTTGCCAACGTCGATCCTGTCGCGGCGGGTTGGCCGTCGGCTGTCTTGCGTAACACCTATAAGGATAAGACTCATGTTCAGCTGGTATCGCCAAATCACTCCTCGTGAGCGCAAGACATTTTGGGCCTGCTTCGGCGGATGGTCGCTCGACGCCTTGGAAGTACAGATGTTCGGTCTGGCGATTCCGGCGCTGATCGCCGCTTTCGCGCTGACCAAGGGCGATGCCGGATTGATCAGCGGCGTTACCCTCGTCACCTCGGCACTCGGTGGCTGGGTGGGTGGGACATTGTCTGACCGCTACGGCCGTGTGCGCACCTTGCAGTCGATGATTTTGTGGTTCTCGTTCTTCACCTTCCTCTCGGCTTTCGTCACGGGCTTCAATCAGCTGTTGGTGGTCAAGGCGCTGCAGGGTTTCGGGCTTGGCGGGGAGTGGGCGGCCGGCGCGGTGCTGATGGCCGAGACGATCAATCCGCGCTATCGCGGCAAGGTCATGGGCACTGTACAAAGTGCCTGGGCGGTGGGTTGGGGCCTGGCGGTCGGGGTGTTCACCCTGATCTATACCGCTGTGCCACAGGACATGGCCTGGCGTGTGATGTTCCTTGTCGGGTTGCTGCCGTCGTTCCTGATCTTCTGGGTACGTCGTAACGTTGAGGAGCCGGACAGCTTCCGGCGTCTGCAAGAAGGCAACGCCATTCCGCAGGGTTTCTTCACGTCGCTCGCGGGCATTTTTCGCCCGGAACTGATTCGCGTGACGCTGTTTGGCGGGCTTCTGGGACTGGGCGCGCACGGTGGCTATCACGCGGTAATGACCTGGTTACCCACTTTTCTCAAGACCGAGCGCAATCTGTCTGTGCTGAACTCGGGCGGCTATCTGGCGGTGATCATCTTCGCCTTCTGGTGTGGTTGTGTGGCCAGCGGTTATTTGATCGATCGCATTGGCCGTCGAAAAAACATTGTGCTGTTTGCCTTGTGCTGCGTAGTCACGGTGCAGTGCTACGTATTTCTGCCGCTGACCAATACGCAGATGCTGTTCCTGGGGTTCCCGCTGGGGTTCTTCGCCGCCGGTATTCCGGCCAGTCTGGGCGCGTTCTTCAACGAACTTTACCCGGCCGATGTACGCGGCGCCGGCGTTGGCTTTTGCTACAACTTTGGCCGGGTGCTGTCCGCTGTATTTCCATTCCTGGTCGGGCACATGAGTGATTCCATGTCCCTGGGTTCGGCGATCGGTATCGATGCCGGAATCGCCTACGGCGTGGGGGTACTTGCCGCACTTTGCCTGCCTGAAACCCGGGGCAGGGACCTAGAAGCCAATGCCACCTCCGTTCCGGCCACTATCAACGGCAATCAGCGCGCTCGGGCGTGATGATCCCCACCTTCAGTAGATAAAACCCATGTCAGCTTCCCGCTCCAAGTCGATCACCGGCATTGACGCCCATGCCCATGTGTTCAGCCGTGATCTGCAGCTGATAGGTGCACGCCGCTACAGTCCTGAGTACGACGCCACGCTTGACCAGTACCTTGAGCATTTGCAAGCCCATGGTCTGAGTCACGGTGTATTGGTTCAACCAAGTTTCCTTGGCACCGACAATAGCTACCTGTTGGCGGCGTTGAAGCAAGCACCTCAGCAATTGCGCGGTGTGGTCGTGCTGGAGCCCGGCATCAGTCGTTCTACCTTGAAGGACATGGCGCAACTGGGCGTGGTCGGCGTGCGCCTGAACCTGATCGGCAAGGCGTTACCTGATTTTCGTGACAGTGCCTGGCAAGGGTTTTTCCGCGATATCGCCGATCTCGACTGGCATGTCGAGTTGCACCGGGAAGTCAGGGATCTGCCGGGCTTGATCCGGCAATTGACGCCGTTCGGCGTGAAATTGGTGATCGATCACCTGGGGCGGCCGGACGCGAATGCGGGTCTCGATCAGCCCGGGTTTGGCGAGTTGCTCGAGGCCGGATCGAAAGGCTCGATCTGGATCAAGGTATCGGGAATCTATCGTCTGGGAGGTACGCCACAACAGAGCATTGATTTCGCTCGAAGGGCATTACCGCTGCTGGAAAAAAGCGTTGGCCTGCATCAGTTGGTATGGGGCAGCGACTGGCCGCATACGCAGCATGAACAAAGCATTGATTTCGCCACCGCTGTCGACCAGTTGCAAGCCTTGGAGCTTTCGGCGCAAGCCAGCGCCGCGCTGCTGGTGCAGGCGCCTCGCCGGTTATTTGGTTTCTAGAAAGACGAACGCTGCAACCTAGCCATTGCAGAGGCCATTCATCTCACCCTCTTACAAGAGTTTGGCATTAGCCCAACCGAGAACCTTTCATGACTCCCTTAGATATAAATCTGTTACTGACTGCATTGATCAGCGTCGTGGTGCTGGTAGTGCTGATCGTCTCGCGCCTCAAAATGCACCCGCTGCTGGCGTTGCTGGTGGTTTCCGTCGGCGTAGGCTTTGCAACCGGTATGGAGCCAGATCGCATCGTCTCCCAGCTGGTCACCGGCGCCGGCAAGACACTGGGGGCTGTGGGGGTGGTCATCGCGCTGGGGGCGATGCTCGGCAAGATACTTGCGGACGCCGGCGTCACCGAGCAGATCGCCGCGGTCATCCTCAGGCGCACATCGGATCGGATGATTCCGTGGGCGATGATGATGGTCGCGTTCGTGATTGGCATTCCGATGTTTTTCGAGGTCGGCCTGGTGATCATGCTGCCGCTGATCTTCAGCGTGGCGCGCAAGCTGGAAAGTCAGGCGCGCTTCAAGGGTTCAGCCTATGTCTATGTGGGCGTTCCGGTGATTGCCGCACTGGCCGCCATGCACGGTATGGTCCCGCCGCACCCTGGCCCGTTGACGGCCATCGCCGCGCTGAAAACCTCGGTCGGGCCGACCATGCTCTATGGTTTCCTGGCGGCTATCCCGGCCATGATCCTGGGCGGCCCACTGTATGGCGCTTTCATTTCCCCGCGCATGAGCACTCGGCCCGATCAGGTGTTGCTGGATCAGTTCACCCTGGCTGAAAAAGCCGACGATAAGCCAGGCCCCAGCGTATACCTTGGCGTGCTGGCAGCCTTGCTGCCGGCGATCCTGATGCTGATCCATGCCGTCGCCGAGATGGTATTGGCCAAGGACAATGCGCTGCTGAAAATGGCCGGTTTCCTCGGCAATCCGCTGATAGCGATGCTGCTGGGCGTGCTGTTCGCCGGGGCGAGCCTGGTACTCGCGCGCGGCGACGATGCGGAGCAATTGCGCGAATCGCTGGGCAAGAGCCTCAAGCCAATCGCCTCGATCATCATGATCATCGCCGGCGGCGGTGCCTTTCAGCAGCTGCTGACCAGCGCCAAGGTGGGCGATGCGATTGTCCACCTGACTCAGCAGTCGGCGTTCCCTCCGCTGGTCCTCGGCTGGTTGATCGCCATGTTGCTTTCGGTCTCTACCGGTTCCGCCACGGTAGGTATCGTAGGGGCTGCCGGCTTGCTGGCGCCGCTTGCCGGTGCTGATCCCAGCCTCAACCTGCCACTGCTGGCCTTGTCCATCGGCTGCGGCTCGCTGTTCTTCAACTACGCCAACCATGCAGGTTTCTGGATGGTGAAGGAATCCTTCGGCATGACGATGGGCGAAGCCACCAAGACTATTTCGGTGGTGCAATCGATCGTCGCCGTGGTCGGTTTGATCGTGGTGTTGCTGTTGAACGTGGTCGTGTAATGACCTGAGGCGGCGTCAAATCAGGACGCCGCCCTCTGTGAAACCCCTTATCTGAACGGGCGCCGCTCGGCACCCGTCCCTCCCTGGGCGCCACCCGCCTGTTCAGATAGGTAACAGCCCCTCGGTCTTGACTTCGTTCAGCACGAAAAAGGTGCGCACCTGGCGCACGCCGGGCAGGGCGATCAGCCGTTCGCTGTGCAGGCGATTGAAGGCGGCGATGTCCTTGACCCTGAGCTTGATGAAGTAGTCGACGTCGCCTGCCACCAGGTAACACTCCAGCACCGGGGGCAGGGCGCGGGCGGCCGCTTCGAAGGCCTGGAAGGAATCCGGGGTCGATCTGTCCAGCACCACGCCTACCAGTACCGCGGTTTCCCGTTGCACCGCCTTGGGGTCCACATGGGCCCTGACGCTGGTGATGACGCCGCTCTCGAACAGCTTGCGCGTGTGGTTCCAGCAGGCGCTCGGGCTCAGGGCAACCTGGCGCGCGAGCTCGGCATTGCTCAGCCGGCCGTCCTGCTGCAGGGCGCGCAGGATCTTGCGTTCTACCGGGGTCAGTTCCGCAGCTTCGCTCATCGAAAGATTCTCCTTGGAAAGCGGTTGTTGGAGGAACATCCATGCGGATTCTGGGATTCGTTCAAAAGGAAAGCAGATTTCGTACCGCTCATTCGAAAGCACCTTTTTCAGGGTTTTCCCTAGCATTGAAGGCGTTCTCTCACCACTGGAGTCGCTGCTATGTCCCTGGATCTCGAAAAGCGTTTTCCCCGCGTCAAGCTCGGTTATTTCCCATCGCCCCTGCACAAGCTGGAGCGCATGTCGAAGGACCTCGGTATCGAACTCTGGGCCAAGCGTGACGACGTGTCCTCCGGTCTCGCCTATGGCGGCAACAAGGTGCGCAAGCTGGAATGGCTGGCCGCCGATGCCCTGGCACAGGGCTGCGACACCCTGGTCTCCATCGGCAACATCCAGTCCAACCACACGCGCCAGGTCGCTGCCGTCGCCGCGGTGCTGGGCATGAAGTGCCGGCTGGTTCAGGAGGAGTGGACCAAGTGGGAAGACCCGGTCTACGACAAGGTCGGCAACATCCTGCTGTCCCGCCTGATGGGCGCCCAGACGCTGCTGGAAGGCGAGGGCTATTCCACCGCGGTGAAGGCGACCTGGGAGCGCGCGCTGGATGAGGTGCGGCGTGAGGGCGGCAAGCCCTACGCCATTCCCGCCGGCGCTTCGGACCATCCGCTGGGTGGCCTCGGCTATGCCCATTTCGCCGATGAACTGGCTGGTCAGGAGCGCGAGCAGGGCCTCTTCTTCGATACCGTGGTGACGGCCACCTGTACCGGTTCTACCCAGGGCGGCATGGTGGTGGGCTTTCGCGCCCAGGAGCGCGAGCGGCGCCTGATCGGCATCGACACGGCGGCGGACGCCGAGATGACCCGCGCCGCGGTGACCAAGATCGCGCGCAACACCGCCGAGATGATCGGCCTGAAGCAGGAGATCCGCGACGAAGATGTCATCATCGAGCCCCGCTTCTGCGGACCGGACTATGGCCTGCCGGATGGTCCCACCGTCGAGGCCATCCGCTACACCGCGCAGATGGAGGGGATGCTCACCGACCCGGTCTACGAGGGCAAATCCATGGCCGGGCTGATCGCCATGGCGCGCAGTGGCGAGATCGCCAAGGGCAGCCGGGTACTCTATGTTCACCTCGGGGGTGCCCCGGCGCTCAACGCCTACCACAACGCCTTCGCCTGAACCCAAAACCACGACCGATCACCAGGAGCTCCCGCATGACGAGCCAATGCTGGACAGCGGTAGACGACCTCCGACCGGCCGTGGCGCTGGTCATCCTGCATGGCGATCTCGACCCCGCGGTAACGGCGGAATTGCGCAGCGGCTTGCCCGGCTGCAGCGACCTCCCGGTGCTGCAGCTGGAGGACGTCGGCGGGCTGCACGAGGAGTGGCTCACCCTGGGTCCGCAGAGCCGGATCGTACGGCTGTTGTCCCGGCTGGGCGGTGACTGCCTGCTGCTGGCGGTCGAGCCGGCGGGCTCGAACCAGCTGGAATGGCTGGGATCGGTCGCCGGTCAACGGCTGCAACAGTTTACGAGCGGCACGCCCACGTGGGAGCTGATTGCCCGGCTGCAGCAGCTCAGACGCGAACGCCTGCTGGCGGTGTTGCCGCTTTGAGCGTAGCCGTCAGGCCAGCCGCTCGACCTGTTCGGCGATCAGCGCCCTGATCGCGCGCAGACAGCGCAACTCGCCGGCGAAGACCGCCCGCAACTCCGGTCGCGCGCCGGCCAGGGCCTGGTTTTCCCGCTCGGTCTGTTCCAGCAACTGCTGAGCCTGCAGGGACAGGCGCTGGCGCAGGCGTTGCAACTGGGCAGCAGCCGGCGAGCGCTTGATACCCAGTGCTTCGGCGGCATCCAGCAGTCGCTCGCGGTCGATGGCCACCAGCCGGTTTTCACCCAGGATTGGCCAGGCGAGGGTGGTCGCGTCCGGCCAGCGCTGCTGATCGAAGGCGCGGCTCTCGTATACGGCCGTGCAGAGCAGGTCATAGCAGGGCGCGAGGGCCAGCCCACGGGGTGAGACCAGAAAGCCCAGATTCTTCAGATGGGCATCGGTATTGCCCACCAGCACGTTGAACGCCAGCCAGTTGAATAGCCGCGTCCGGGTCACGGCGGGCGCCTCGCACAGCAGGGCCAGTTCGGCCAGGCGCTCCACGCTACCCGCCTGGTACTTGAAATGACGGTCCAGCCCCAGCACCTGGCAGGCGTCGATGCCGTGGCGCCGTTGCCAGCCGCCCGGGGTACGGACGCGGTCGAAGCGCTCGATCAGATAGACCGGCTCGGGCACGTAGCGGCGCTCGACGGCGGGAACCATCAGCCCGGCCAGACCCGCCAGGCGCATGGTGAACCACTCGTTGATCACCGAATGGGCGAAGGCCTCGTGGGGATGGTCCGGCTTGAGGATATGGGTGGAGGGCAGGGCGCCCACGGGTTCCTGCAGCCCCTGGTCATCGAGGATCACCGCCAGCTTGTGCTGGGCGCCGGCCAGCGACATGCGCTTGTGCGCCTCGTGGGTCAGCGGCAGCTGCGGCATGGCCTGGATCCGCCGGGAGAGATCGGCATCGCTCAGGCGGCGGCTATCCCCCGGCGGTAGGTGCTGACCTTCGGCGAGCAGGGTAAGGGAGCCGGCGGATTCGGCGCCGTACCAGCTCAGCAGGGCGAAGGCATCGGCGGCATCCAGGCGCGCATCCTGGGCGAGCAGTTGCCGCTGGCCTTCCTCGGGCAGCAGGTTGTCGAAGTACCACTGCACCGGTCGCTGCGAACTGCCATCGATCAGCGGCTCGCGCTGCAAGGGCAATTGCGGACAGAGCCCGAAGGCCTGCCAACCGGGCTCGTACCGGAACGACCAGATACCGTTCTCGTCAGCCAGCCGACCCACCAGCTGGTCGTCGATCCAGGCCAGGAGTTCACGCCTCATGGTGTCCGGGTATCCGGCTGGGCTGCCACTTCAGGGGGCAGATCCACGATCAGACGCACCCCCAGGCCTTCCAGTACCTGGAACAGCTTGCCCCATTGGACGGTTTCGCCACCGCGCTCGACCTTGCCGAGAAAGTTTTCACTGACGCCGAGACTGCCGGCGGCATCGTCCTGGCGCAGCGACTGGGCCTTGCGCGCTTGACGGACGAGGGCGCCCAGGTCGGCGGCATTCTTGAGTATCACCTGCATGATTTATCCTCACGAGCGTGGGGATCAGGCTAACGCCAAAGGGAAAGGCAGCGCAATCCTCAAGAACGTGAGGATTTCCATTGCTGATAACGCTGCACATACAAAATCCTTTCGATCATGAGGATTTTAATCTTCTACTAACGTCGCGCCCCCAGTTGCTGGGGTGCCAGAAAGGCGCTGTGGAAGTAGCTGCGAAAGGCCTGCATGGCCGGTGTCAGGGAGTGCTCGCGGTGCCAGGCCAGCCCCACGCTCATGGGCGTGATGGGCTCTACCAGGGTGCGCGTCTCCAGGCGCTTGCCCTCCAGCGACCAGGGACGATAGACCAAGTCGGAGAGGATAGCCACGCCGCTACCGTTGGCCACCATGCTGCGCACGGCTTCCACCGAGCTGGTACGCAAGCGCACCTGGGGTTCAAGGCCTGACTGGCGCCAGTAGCGCCTGGCGCTCTGTTCCGCCTCGTCGACGGTCAGCAGCACATAGGGCTCGCGGGCGACATCGGCCAGGCTGACATTGGGTCGATCGCGCAGGGGATGGCCACTGGGCAGCCAGAGACGGCGTTCGGAATTGAAGAGCGTCTCGGAGACGATGTCCTCGTGGGTCAGGTTGGCGGTCAGAACCACCGCCATGTCGATGCGCCTGTCCAGCAGCGCCTCCTCGATGGCCTGACGCTCCTGTTCATGCACCGCCACCGTCACCTCGGGATAGAGCTGCGCCAGGCGTTGCAGATGGTGCGGCAGGAAGTAGCCGATCACCGTATAGCTGGCGGCGATGCGCAGTTCGCCGCTGGCGCGATGGTCGGGCAGGGCGCTGCTCAGGGCATCGTCGACCCCGCGCAGGATGCCGTAGGCATGGTTGAGGAAATGCCGGCCGGCATCGGTCAGCGCCATTCCTTGTGCCGAGCGGACGAACAGACTCGCGCCCAGCAGACTCTCCAGTTCCTGGATGGCACTGGTCACCGCCGACTGGGAAATGTTCAGGTGGATGGCCGCCTGGGAGATCTGCCCCAATTCGGCGGTCGCGCTGAAGTAGCGTAGCTGACGCAAGGTAAGGGCCATCACGACTGTCCTGAGGTATCGATTTTTCCGAACGCCGGACCTTGGATAATAAATCTTCCCAAGGGGGCAGGGCAGTCCTAAGGTCGAGGACACCGCACCAATGCCAGGGAATACCGCAATGATCGAGGTGGACTTCAATTCCGACATGGGCGAGGGCTTTGGCGCCTGGACGCTGGGCGATGGCGTGGATGACCAGCTGCTCGACCTGGTCAGTTCGGCCAATATCGCCACCGGCTTCCATGCCGGCGATCCCGCCCTCATGCAGCGCACCGTGCGGCAGGCCAAGGCGCGCAACGTAGCCATCGGCGCCCATCCGGGCTATCGCGATCTGGTGGGTTTCGGCCGCCGGCCCCTGCAGATGCCCGCCGAAGAACTGGTGGCCGATATCGTCTATCAGCTCGGCGCCCTGCGTGAATTCGCCCGGTTGCATGGCCTGCGGCTGCAGCACCTCAAACCCCATGGCGCGCTGTTCATGCACCTGGCGCGGGACGAGGCGCCTGCCCGGCTGCTGGTGGAGACGCTGCAACGGCTCGAACCCGGGCTGCTGCTCTATTGCCTGCCCGATTCGGCCACCTGGCGAATCGGGCGCGAGCTGGGCCAGCCCCTGGTACGCGAGTTCTATGCCGACCGGGACTACGACGCCAGCGGGTCCATCGTGCTGGTCCGGCGCATGGGTGCGCTGGATCCCCAGGCCGTGGCCGAACGGGTGCTCAGAGCCTGCCAGCAGGGAAGGGTCGCCACGGTGGAGGGGGGCGAGGTCGAGGTGGCCTTTGAATCCATCTGCCTGCACAGCGATACCCCCGGCGCGCTGGGCCTGGCCCAGGCCATCCGCCAGCGCCTGGACGCCGCCGGCATCGCCATCCGCGCTCCGGGCGCCGGCTAGTTTTCCTGCGGACACCGGCGCCAAGACGCCGGGTCCTCCAGTCCTTCGCTACGCCTGCCTTTCCGACAACATTGCCTAGAAGAGGAATCGTCATGGCCGAACATTCGGTGCTCTCGCCCTTGCCCGGAACGTTCTATCGCAAACCCACGCCCGATGCGGCGCCCTATGTGGAGGTCGGGGAAACCGTCACCGCCGGCACGGTGATCGGCCTGGTCGAGGTGATGAAGCAATTCTCGGAGGTCCACGCCGAGGTGGACGGGACCCTGACGGCCTTCGCGGTGGAGGACGGTGACCCGGTCGAGCCGGGTCAGTTGCTGGCCACCCTGAGCGGAGCCGCCTCGTGAATACGCCAGGGAGCGGCATCCGCCGTCTGCTGGTGGCCAATCGTGGCGAGATCGCCGTTCGTATCCTGCGCGCCGCCAAGGCGCTGGACATCGAGACGGTGCTGGCCTGCAGCGAGGCCGACCAGGATTCGCTGGCGGCGCGCCAGGCCGATGCCGTGGTGGTGATCGGCCCGGCGCGGGCGGATCGCAGCTACCTCGATATAGCGGCCCTGCTCAAGGCCTTACGTGACAGCGGCGCCGATGCGGTGCATCCCGGCTATGGCTTTCTGGCCGAGAACGCCGCCTTTGCCGATGCAGTGGAGGCGGCGGGTGCCGTCTTCGTCGGCCCTTCGGGTGACATCATCCGCCGCATGGGCGACAAGGCCGAGGCACGACGCACCGCGCAGGCGGCTGGCGTCCCGGTGGTCCCGGGCTCTGCCAGCGAACCGGCTGATATAGAGGCCGCCATAGCGGCAGCCGAGACGGTGGGCTATCCGCTGCTGATCAAGGCAGCGGCCGGAGGAGGAGGCCGGGGCATCCGCCTGGCCCGCGACGCCGCCGAGCTGGCGCGGGAATTTCCCGTCGCCCAGCGTGAAGCCCAGACCGCCTTTGGCAGCGGCGCCCTCTATCTGGAGCGCTTCATCGAGCGCGCTCGTCATATAGAGGTGCAGATCCTTGGCGATGGCCAGCGCGCCGTGCATCTGTTCGAGCGCGAATGCTCGTTGCAGCGGCGCCGCCAGAAGCTCCTGGAAGAAGCGCCATCGCCGGTGCTGAGCGCTGCCCAGCGCGAGACCCTCTGCGCCAGCGCGGTACGCCTGGCCGAACGCCTCGGCTATCGCGGCGCGGGGACCCTGGAATACCTGTTCGATGAAGCCCGCGGCGAATTCTTCTTCATCGAGATGAACACCCGCATCCAGGTCGAGCACCCGGTCTCCGAGATGGTCACCGGTATCGATCTGGTCCAGGCCATGCTGCGCATCGCCGGGGGTGAACCCCTGGGGCTGCGCCAGGAAGACATCCATCTGCAGGGCGCCGCCATCGAGCTGAGACTCAACGCCGAAGATCCGGCGCGCAACTTCTTTCCCAGCCCCGGGACGGTCGAGCAGCTCGCCTGGCCGCAGGGCCCGGGCATCCGTGTCGACAGTCATCTCTACGCGGGGTATCGGGTGCCGCCTTATTACGACTCGCTGCTGGCCAAGCTCATCGCCCATGGCGCCGATCGCGGCGAGGCCCTGGCCCGTGCCCGCCAGGCGCTGGACGAATTGCGCCTGAGCGGCATGGCCACCACCGCCAGCCTGCATCGCCGTCTGCTGGACGAACCCTGGGTGATCGAAGCGCGCTTCGACACCGGTACCCTGGAACACTGGTTGGCCGAGGAGATTTCCGCATGACGACCGCGATCCGCTATAGCTTCGGCGGCGACGAGCACCTGTTCGTCGAATTGTCCGAAAGCATGTCCCTGGAGGCGTTTTTCCGTGGCCTGGCCATGACCCGTGCGGTGCAGGCGCTGCAATTGCCCGGCATCCACGACATCTGCCTGGCCAATGCCTCCTTCCAGATCCGTTTCGATCCCGACATGCTGCCGCCCGACCGGCTCCTGGCAGCGGTCCAGGGCGTGGAAGACCAGGCGGTGGCCGAGCGCCAACTGGCCACGCGGATGATCGAAATCCCGGTGCTCTACAACGATCCCTGGACCCACGAGACGCTGATGCGCTTTCGCGATCGCCACCAGGATCCGTCCGCAACCGATCTGGAATACGCTGCGCGCAGCAACGGCCTGGCCGACGTCGAAGCCTTTATCGCCGCCCACAGCGGCGCGCCCTGGTTCGTTTCCATGGTGGGTTTCGTCGCCGGATTGCCGTTCATGTTCCAGATGGTGGAGTCCGAGCGGCAGTTGCAGGTCCCCAAGTACCTGCGACCCCGCACCGACACACCCAAGCAGACCCTTGGCCACGGCGGCTGCTTCGGCTGCATCTATTCGGTACGGGGCGCCGGCGGCTACCAGATGTTCGGTGTGACGCCGGCGCCCATCTACGATCCGGCGCAGCGCCTCGATTACCTGCAGGAGCACATGGTGTTCTTCCGGCCCGGCGACATCGTCCGTTTCCGCGCCATCGACCGTGCCGAGTACGACCGGATGCTGGCCGAGGTAGAGGAGGGTAGCTTCACCCTGAATATCCGGCCGGTGGACTTTTCCCTGGACGCGTTCCTCGACGATCCCCGTGGCTATCCGCGCACCCTGATGGAGGAGCCGGCATGATCAAGGTACTCAAACCCGGCCTGGCCACCTCGATCCAGGACCTCGGCCGTGAAGGCTACTACCACCTGGGCATTCCGCCGTCGGGTGCCATGGACAGCTACGCCTTGCGCGCGGCCAATCTGCTGGTGGGCAACGCAGCCGGCGCCGCGGCCCTGGAATGCACCTTGCTCGGTCCGGAGTTGCTCTTCGCCGAAGACGCGCTGGTCGCCCTGAGCGGCGCGCGCATGACGCCACGCCTGGACGGCGCCGAGATGCCGCTGGACGAAGCCTTCAGCGTACGCGCCGGCCAGGTGCTCAAGTTCGATTACCTCAAGGCCGGTGCCCGTGGCTATCTGGCCGTCGCGGGGGGCTTCGCCGTGCCCGAGGTGCTGGGCAGTCGCTCGACGTACACCCTGGGCGGCCTCGGTGGCTTCCAGGGTCGAAGGCTCGCCGCGGGTGACGAACTGACTGTCGGCACCCCGGCGACCGGCGCCAAGCCTGGCGTCCGGTTGCCAGGCGACTTGGTGCCGGCTTGCGGTGGCGAAGTGAGCTTGCGGGTTGTGCCGGGGCTCTATCATCACCGCCTGACCGCGGACGCCGCCGAAGCCTTTTTCGCCGATACCTGGACGGTGGGCTCCGAAGCCGATCGCATCGGCTACAGATTCAAGGGCGGTCGGCCGCTGCAATTCACGCCGCGCGAACAACCCTTTGGCGCCGGCTCGGATCCGTCCAATATCGTCGACAGCTGTTATCCCATCGGCTCGATCCAGGTGCCGGCGGGCCTGGAACCCATCGTCCTGCATCGAGACGCGGTGTCTGGCGGCGGCTACGCCATGATCGGCACGGTCATCAGCAGTGACCTGGATCTGATCGGCCAGCTGCAGCCGAATCAGAAAGCCCGGTTCGTCGCCGTGACCCTGGAAGACGCGCTGGCCGCACGGCGTGTGTACCGGGAGCGCTTACAGCGATTGCAGCAGGTCCTGGCGACCTGAGGGTCGCTTGACGTTGCGGCGATCGGTCTGGAGATCCTGAAGGCGTCGTTCGTAACGGACGCGTCTTCAGGGTCGTCACTCAAGCAAATCCTGCTCGAAGCTGCACGTCTTGCAAAACATGCTGATCGGCAGCGCCAGGGTAGGGAAGCGAGAGTGGAGTCTGCTGGCTGGAATGGAGAGAACGTTAAACGCCGAAGGAGATGGCAAAGGGCAGTTGTCAGCCCAGGCTCATATCCAATTTAACATAATATACATTATGCGAAGTCCTGGTTATGGAGCGCTGCACCGAGTGTCTGCCTTTTCACGCTAGCGGCTTTCTTCAATTTGCCACGACCACGCTACTTTGCCTGGCACTACGACTCCAGGGATTCAGATCGCCGCTTACCGTACACCTGCACCGCAAATTCCGCAGCGCCCGTTTGTACAAGACGCCGACGACAGCTTTAATCGGATGGCGTCCGTTCACGGAGGTCTTTCCGGTTGTCGCGCCTCTGCCTGTGTCACCGCGCGCGAATGTCCTGGGTTTCCAACACGTATTCCATCCCAAGGAGTTTTGCATGGCTTATCAAGCCGCTTCCGATCGCTATGACCGTATTCCTTACCGCCGCGTGGGTCGCAGCGGTCTCGTGCTGCCGGCGCTGTCGCTGGGCCTGTGGCACAACTTCGGCGACACCACGCCGCTGGATCGTCAACGCGCCTTGCTGCGCACCGCCTTCGATCTGGGCATCAATCACTTCGACCTGGCCAACAATTACGGGCCGCCCTATGGCAGCGCCGAGATCAATTTCGGTCGGCTGCTGCGCGAAGACTTCGCGGCCTACCGCGACGAACTCATCATCTCCAGCAAGGCCGGCTGGGACATGTGGCCCGGGCCCTATGGTCAAGGTGGCGGCTCGCGCAAATACGTCCTGGCCAGCCTGGATCAGAGTCTCAAGCGTATGGGCCTGGATTACGTCGACATCTTCTATTCGCACCGTTTCGACGAACACACGCCGCTGGAAGAAACCGCCAGTGCCCTGGCCACGGCGGTCCAGCAAGGCAAGGCGCTCTATATCGGCATCAGCTCCTATTCGGGGACCAAGACCCGGGAAATGGCCAAGTTGCTGGCCGACTGGAAGATCCCGCTACTGATCCATCAGCCGGCCTACAACCTGCTCAATCGCTGGATCGAAAAGGATCTGCTGGACGCGACCGAGGAAATCGGCAGTGGCGTGATCGCCTTTACGCCCCTGGCCCAGGGGTTGCTGACCGACAAGTACCTCAATGGCGTTCCGGCCGAAGCCCGGGTCAATCAGCCCGGTGGCCAGTCGCTGCAGCAAGGTCATCTGTCCGACGAGAACCTGGCCCGGGTACGCGCCCTGGATGCCATCGCCAGGCGCCGCGGCCAGAGCCTGGCGCAGCTGGCCCTGGCCTGGACCCTGCGCGATCCGCGCATCACCAGCGCCCTGATCGGCGCCAGTCGGCCCGAGCAGATCGTGGAAAACGTGGCAGCCCTCGACAACCTGACCTTTACTGCCGAGGAACTGGCCGAGATCGATACCCACGCGGTCGAAGGCGATATCAACCTCTGGGCCAAGCCGTCCAGCGCGGAATAAGGCCCCGTTTGGCGTAGCGGGCGCTCCAGCGTCAGCTACGTCTACCTTTATAGGACCCTGGCAGGGCATAACCACCCTCGCCCGCCCTCACCTCTGCGGCTGCTGACGCCGCGTCCCTATCTGTTCCTGGCGATACTGGCTGGGCGTCTGCCCGGTCTCGTTGCGAAAATGCCGGTTGAAATTGGACAGATTTGAATAGCCCACCTCGAAACAGATGGTGGCAATGGACAGCTCCGCCTGCCGCAGCAGACGACAGGCCCGCTGGATGCGCAGCTTGCGCGCCAATTCGATGAAGCCGTGCCCGGTGATCTTCTTGAAAAAGCGTGAAAACCCCGCCTCGCTCATGCCGACGCGCCTGGCGATCACCGGCAGCCGGATATCCTCGGTAAGTTCGCTCAGCAGATAGTTGAAGGCCTGATGCACCCGTGCGGAACTGCGGGCATCCAGCGCCGGCGCATAACAGGCACTGGCCAGGACGATCCTTTCGCGTTCCGGCGCCCGTGACAGCACGCCCAGCAAGGTGAACAGCTTGAGCAGCCGCTCGGCGCCCCGGGCCTGGCCCATCGCCTCGATCAATGCAGCCGCCTGCCGGGCCGTATCGCCGTTGAACTCCAGACCGCGTCGGGCCTGTTCCAGCAACGGCAGATAATCGCCCAGCTCCTGTGCCACAGCGCTCAACGAGCGCAGCAAGTCACCATTGAACTGGATGACCACATCGCGGCCGGCGAGCACCTCGCCGGGTGGCAGATCACCGATCCAGTCATGCGGCAGATCCGGTCCGATCATGGCCACGTGACCTGCCGCAAAGGGCCCGACATAGTCGCCGGCCAGCAGTCGTCCGCTGCCCTGGCGGATCAGGTGGATCTCGTATTCGGGGTGATGATTCCAGCGCGCCAAGGCATAAGGATAGTCGTGCTCGTACCAGCGAAAGCTCTGGTCGGGCGCGGCGAGGATCACTTCCAGCTCTGCCGGCCGCGCCTCGAGGAAGGCGGTCGCCTTCATGGTGTACCTCTGCGTGTTCAGGTAAGGCCGCACCCGACGGCCTGGCTATCGATGCTTTTTTGACCTCGGCCCACCGAGCGAGCCAGGTCAAAAATGTATCGGCAACTGGTCAGTGCCAGGTTAGCCAGCGGCTTGGCCCTGCTGTTGTAATCCTCTCCAGCGGGCCTGTCGAGGTCAGATTTATATCGGCGGCCAGCCGCTCATAACAACAACAAGCTGCCCGCCGTGGCAGTCACGGAGAGAAGAAGATGAAGCGCCCTATCGCGTTGCTGATGTTGGCCGGTCTCGGACTGACCGGTGTTGCCCAGGCCGTCGAATCGGTCACCGTTGCCACCGTCAACAACAGCGACATGGTGCGCATGCAGCGCCTATCCCAGGTCTTCGAAAAACAGCACCCCGATATCAAGCTCAATTGGGTGGTGCTCGAAGAAAACGTGCTGCGGCAGCGGCTGACCACCGACATCACGACCGGTGGTGGCCAATTCGATGTGCTGACCATCGGCACCTACGAAACACCGCTATGGGGTGCCAAGAACTGGCTGGAGCCGCTCGACAACCTGCCTGCCAGCTATGACGTCGAGGACATCTTCCCGGCGGTCCGCCAGGGGCTGTCGGTCAACAACCATCTCTATGCCCTGCCGTTCTATGGCGAAAGCACCGTCACCTATTATCGCAAGGACCTGTTCAAGGCCGCCGGCCTGCAGATGCCCGACAAACCGACCTGGACGCAACTCGCCGCCTTCGCCAGCCAGCTCAACCAGCCGGACAAGGAGCAATATGGTCTCTGCCTGAGAGGCAAGGCCGGCTGGGGCGAAAACGTCGCGTTGCTCAGCCTGATGGGCAACGCCTTCGGCGCGCGCTGGTTCGACGAACAATGGCAGCCCGAACTGACCAGTCCCGAGTGGACGGCAGCGGCCAATTTCTACGTCGACAACATGAAGAAGTACGGCCCGCCCGGGGCTTCCAGCAACGGCTTCAACGAGAACCTGGCCTTGTTCAACAGCGGCAAGTGCGCGCTCTGGGTGGATGCCAGCGTCGCCGGCTCCTTCACTACCGACAAGAGCCAGAGCAAGGTGGCCGATGCGGTCGGCTTCGCCGCCTCGCCCCATGAGGTCACCGACAAGGGCTCGTCCTGGCTGTATGCCTGGTCGCTGGCGATCCCGGCGAGCGCCAAGCACAAGGAGGCTGCCAAGACCTTCATCACCTGGGCGACCTCCAAGGAATACATCCAGCTGGTGGCCGATCAGGATGGCATCTCCAACGTACCGCCGGGCACTCGCCAGTCCACCTACAGCCAGGCCTATCTGAGCGCTGCGCCCTTCGCCAGGATCACCCTGGAGATGATGCAGCACGCGGACCCGGCTCATCCCTCGGCCAAGCCGGTGCCCTATGTCGGCATCCAGTACGTGACCATTCCCGAGTTCCAGGCCATCGGCACCTCGGTCGGCAAGCTGTTCTCCGCTGCCCTCACCGGCCAGATGAGCGTCGAGCAGGCCCTCAATGCGGCCCAGACCTCGACGACCCGTGAAATGAAACGCGCGGGCTATCTCAAGTAACGTCCCTTTACCCAATGCATGACCGCGCGCTGCACCGCGCGGTCAGTCTCTCGATTGGAGTTAAGACCATGAACAGACTGGAAGGAAAAAGCGCCCTGATCACCGGCGCTGCGCGCGGTATCGGCAAGGCCTTCGCCCAGGCCTACCTGCGGGAAGGCGCGACGGTGGCCATCGCCGACATCAATATCGAAAGAGCCCGGGAGACCGCCAACGAACTGGGCGAGCGCGCCTACGCCCTGGCCATGGACGTCACCGACCAGGCGTCCATCGACACGGCCATCGCCCAGGTGGTCGCCACCGCCGGCAAGCTCGATATCCTGGTCAACAATGCCGCCCTGTTCGACCTGGCACCCATCGTCGAGATCTCGCGGGAAAGCTATGACCGGCTGTTCGCCATCAACGTGGCCGGGCCGCTGTTCACCCTGCAGGCCGCTGCCCGGCAGATGATCGCCCAGGGGCATGGCGGCAAGATCATCAATATGGCCAGCCAGGCCGGGCGCCGCGGCGAAGCCCTGGTTGCCGTCTATTGCGCGACCAAGGCCGCGGTCATCAGCCTGACCCAGTCGGCCGGCCTCGACCTCATCAAGCACCGCATCAACGTCAATGCCATCGCCCCCGGCGTGGTCGGCGGTGAGCATTGGGAGGGTGTGGACGCCCTCTTCGCCCATTACGAGCAACGGCCGCTGGGCGAGAAGAAGCGCCTGGTCGGTGAAGCTGTACCCTACGGCCGGATGGGAACCGCCGAGGACCTGGTCGGCATGGCGCTGTTCCTGGCGTCCAGCGACAGCGATTTCGTGGTCGCCCAGACCTACAACGTCGACGGCGGCAACTGGATGAGCTGATCCACCCTGCAGTCAGCTCAGGTCATGCAGTTCCTTGACGATCGCCGGCCCGATCTGCAGGTCGGCAAAGCTGACCTCCAGGCCCTCGCGCTGCGGCGAGCAGCAATAGGGCCCGACCTGCAGGTCGGCGCCTTCTTCGCTCGCGAACCGGCATAGCCGCAACAGCGGCCAGCTCAGGCTATCCAGGGAATACTGGAGGCGCAACACCTGCCTGTGCAGTGTCATCCGCAGCCAGAAGCCGCGCAGGGCATCAGGCATGGGCCCGAGGGCCCAGTCGGAATGCCCCAGGGTGAGGACGCTGCCCAGATGGGCGATGCCATCGCTGATCTCGAGCCCGGTCTTGCACCACTGCTCACGGCCCTGCCGGACCATCAGGCCGGCCTGGTCGTAGAGCTCGACAAAGGTTCCAGTGATCCGCACCTGAGCGGTGAAGTCCGCGCCGGCCGCATAACCGCGGAAATGCCCGCTGTCACGCTCGAAGCCGTATTGGGTCTTCTGCCAGAAGTCGGTCTCGCGATCGGTGCTGATGTGCAGCAGGCCATCCGTATCGGACCAGCGCGTCGGCTCGTTCAACCAGTGGACAGGCAAGGTCTTCGCAAGGGTCATGACGGTTGTCCGCGGTGGATGGGCTGCGCTCACGATAGATCACGGACGCGAGATGCGCCAAAGCCGGACGGTGAATCGAGCTTCGCGAGCAGCGTGAGCAGCACTTGATGTTGGTCCAGGCGCTGTGCCCTACGCCTGAGACCTTTTC
This sequence comes from Pseudomonas sp. PS02302, assembly GCF_029959585.1. Lineage (NCBI taxonomy): Bacteria > Pseudomonadati > Pseudomonadota > Gammaproteobacteria > Pseudomonadales > Pseudomonadaceae > Pseudomonas > Pseudomonas sp. PS02302. The sequence continues at coordinate 102,702 of NZ_JASCON010000002.1, read as the reverse complement.
GCAGGCATGAAAAAAGGGAGCCCTAAGGCTCCCCTGTTCAAGTACGTCTGCTGTCCTCTTGTTTTTGTTGTCGGACATCAACGTCATCGATCTTCAGTACGCCCCACCAAGGAGGTGGGAAGTGAACAGATTACTTTGGTTGCTCTGCAGCGTTCCAAAATGATCGGTTCGCGAGCCTTGGCCGTCTTGTTTTTGTTGTGGGCGGTTAGCGGCGCATCTTGTTGTTCTTGTGCCAGTAATAAAGCACTCACCGTGCCAACATTCATAAGTCATTGAAATAGCTAGGTTTGACCGATTTTAGCCTGGCACGGGAACAACTGTTGCGGAGGATTTCGTTACCTTTTCACTCGATGGCGAAGGATCTGGTTACGACATTCACCTGCTCGGTAACGTCATCGGTGGTCAGCGGCTGTAGGTCGAGCGCTTGAGCGTCGCCTCGTTGGTACGCTGGGCAGCAGGTCGTTCGGGATTGTCGGTGGGCAGATACAGCAGCCGCGTGGCCAGCACCTCGCGACGCGGCTTGATGTCGGGTCGCAGCGCCCCGCGCTGGGTACGGTCGAAATCGCGCAGGTCGACGACCTGCATGCCGTCCTGGGCCGGTACCACGAAGACCGGCAGGTTGGCGTGGATCATGGCGTCATAGCGACTCTCCTCGCCGAACCAGAGCATCGCCCGTGGATGCGGGGCGATCTTCTTGTGCCGGACCAGGATGTCGTCGTCCGCCATGCGATTGAGTGCCTGGTGCTCCTGCCATTCCGGCGTGCGATCCAGGGCGGTCCGCTCCCGATCGGCGCGGGCCATGGCGAGGGTCTTGAGTTGCTCGCGTACCTTGGACACCTTGACCCGCTCTCCTCCGGCGGTATGGCCGGCCCAGGTAAAGGTCAGCTGCCGGACCGGATCGGGAAAGCCATGGACCTTGCGGATCAGTTGCTTGGTATTGAAGGCGCCGCCCAGGGCCTTGCGCATGATGCGCGGCCGCGCCTCGGGCGCCAGCTCCAGCTCCAGGCGCGTCTGTTCGATGGCCGCGCTGAAGGCCGCCTTGCAGGTGTTGATGGCCAGGACCTCCTCCATCAGGGGTTCGGTCAGGGCGATATAGCCTGGCAGGCGGCTGACCGTACCCGGCGCCTGGCCGGGCTGCAGGTGGAAGGCCAGCAAGGCATCACGGGTAAGCTCCACCGCAGCGCTACCCTCGAAGGACTCCGCGGCGATGTGGTCCGGTACCCGCTGTTGCGCCAGCAAAGGCAGCCGCCAGACCCGGGCGGCTATTACCTTGCTGGGCCAGCGTTCATTGAAGGTTGCGATGCTCCGCTTCAGCTCTTCGAACGCGCTCTTGATGTCTTCGTGCATAGCCAACTCCAGCCTGATATCTACCAGATTGTAGCATTTGCACGAACTTCACCCTTCTTATTGATTACCTTGCAGAGGGGTATCTCAGTATCTGCATTTATGTAGGGGTGGTATTAATCTAGACCGACTGCAACTTCTGGCTGAACTGCGGGCGGCCGTCCTGATCCCTCAGGGTGACTTGCAGCTCGGCGGTCTTCCCGTCGATCTCGACCTCGCCGAAGAATTGGAAGTTACTCAGCGGCGAGGTGTTGGCCTGGGGCGGTGCCTTCTGGAACACCACCTCGGGACCGAAGGTGGCATCCAGTGGATTGGGCCCGAAGCTGCCTGCATTGAGCGGGCCTGCCACGAATTCCCAGAATGGTTCGAAATCCTGGAACGCTGCCCTGTCTGGGTGATAGTGATGCGCAGCGCAGTAGTGCACATCAGCGGTAAGCCAGACGGTATTGCGAATCCCCTGCCTCGCGATGAAGCTCAGCAGATCGGCCGTTTCCAGCTCCCGCCCCTTAGGGGCGCCCGGATCGCCATTGGCGATGGCCTCCCAGCGGGCCTGCCCTTGCGCGTCCTTGCCATCCGGGACCTGCAGCCCGATGGGCATATCGGCCGCGATGACCTTCCAGGTCGCCCTGGACGCCTGCAGCTCCTTCTTCAGCCAGTCGAGTTGCTCCTGACCGAGGAAGGCACCCTGACCGCCCTCCTCGTCCCCCAGGTTGCTGTCATTGCCGGCGCGATAGCTGCGCATGTCCAGCACGAAGACATCGAGCAAGGGGCCGTAGGCGATGCGGCGGTAGATGCGCCCTGCCCCGTCTGCCGAGACGCCACGCATGGGTGCGTACTCCAGGAAGGCCTGGCGCGCCCGACCACTCAGGACAGTGATGTCCTTGACCTGGTAGCGATCATCCAGCGTCTTGCTCGGCGACCAGTTATTGGTGGTCTCGTGGTCGTCCCACTGCCATACCTGCGGGACTTCGGCGTTGAAGCGCTTCAGATGGTCGTCCATCAGGTTGTAGCGATAGTTGCCGCGGAATTCGTCCAGGGTTTCCGCCACCTTGCTCTTGGCCTCGGTGGTGATGTTGCGCCAGATGCGCCCTTCTTCCACGGTCATTTGCGCCGGCACCGGCCCGTCCGCATAGATGGTGTCGCCACTGTGCAGGAAGAAGTCCGGTCGCCGCTCGCGCATGGCGTTGTAGATGCGCATGCCGCCGATATCGGGATTGATGCCAAAGCCCTGCCCCACGGTGTCGCCGCCCCAGACGAAACGGATATCGCCACGCTGACTCGGCGCCGAGCGCAGGTGACCGGCGACAGCCTCGCTGAGGGCACCACTGTCCACGTCCTCGAAGCGGACGCGGTAGAAGATGTGCTGATCGGCCGGCAATCCGGCGAGGTCGATACGCGCCGTATAGTCCTGTGCGGCCGTGGTGACGGCCCCGGCCACTTTGCGCGGCGAGCGAAAGCTTTCCTGGGTATCCCACTCCACCAGCAACCGGGCGGGCCGGTCCGTGCGACTCCAGATCAATGCGCGGCCGTCGGTGACATCCCCAGCCTGGATACCGTCGGGTATTTCTGGACGGCCTGCCGGCGCGGCCCAGGTCCTTTGCCCCAGGGCTGGTAACAGGAGCGAAGCACCCAGGCCTTGCAGTACACGACGACGATCAGGACGGAGAAGGGACATGGCATTGGCCTCTGCTGGAAAACCGCTAGCACTACCCCGCCTTGATTACCTGTTCATGACATCAGAGGTATCAGGCAAATCTTTCCCGCTCTATAGGGGTGGTATTAACCAACAGGCGCTTTGGCCTGGCTCCCCGAAATGGCATCATGGCGCCCCTGTTACGAACCGCCGTCACGGCCGTCGCGAAGTTGCTTGGAGCCCCCATGTCCGCCAGACCCTTTATCACCGTCACCCCGCCCAGCATCGCGCTGCACGGACGGATCGCCCCGCCCGGTTCCAAGTCCATCACCAATCGGGCACTGCTCCTGGCAGCGCTGGCCAAGGGCACCAGTCGCCTGACCGGCGCCCTCAAGAGCGATGACACCCGGCACATGTCCGAGGCCCTGCGCCAGATGGGTGTCACCGTCGATGAGCCAGATGCCACCACCTTCGTGGTAACCAGCTCCGGTCGCCTGCAGCAGCCGGCTCAACCGTTGTTCCTCGGCAACGCCGGCACGGCGGTACGCTTCCTCACCGCTGCGGTGGCGACCGTCGCGGGCGCCGTGACCCTGACCGGCGACGCCTATATGCAAAAGCGCCCCATCGGTCCCCTGCTAGAAACCCTGAGGGCCAATGGCATCCAGGTGGACGCCCCTAGCGGCTGCCCACCAGTGACCGTCACCGGTCAGGGCCGCCTCACCGCTCGCCGCTTCGAGGTGGATGCCGGTCTCTCCAGCCAGTACGTCTCCGCCCTGCTGATGCTGGCCGCGCTGGGTGGCGAACCGGTGGACGTCGCCCTGCGCGGCAGCGACATCGGCGCCCGTGGCTATGTCGACCTGACCGTCGAGGCGATGCGCGCCTTCGGTGCCCAGGTCGAGCAGCTGGACGCCGCCACCTGGCGCGTGGCCCCGACCGGCTATGTCGCCCGGGATTACTTCATCGAGCCGGACGCCTCCGCCGCCACCTATCTCTGGGCGGCTCAGGCCCTGACCGGCGGCGCCATCGATCTGGGCGTGGCCGACGACGCCTTCACCCAGCCCGATGCCAAGGCCCGCGACCATATCGCGGCCTTCCCGCGGCTGCCGGCGGTCATCGACGGCTCGCAGATGCAGGATGCCATCCCTACCCTGGCTGTCCTGGCGGCCTTCAACGAGACGCCGGTACGCTTCGTCGGCCTGGCCAACCTGCGGGTCAAGGAATGTGACCGGGTCGCGGCGCTGCACGACGGCCTCAACGCCATTCGCACCGGCCTTGCCAGCGTCGAGGGCGACGACCTGCTGGTGGCTGCGGACCCGGCCCTGGCCGGTACCCGGACCGATGCCGTGATCGAGACCCACGCCGACCACCGGATCGCCATGTGCTTCGCCCTGGCGGGCCTGAAAGTGGCGGGTATCCGCATTCTTGATCCCGAATGCGTGGGCAAGACCTATCCTGAGTACTGGAATGCCCTGCGCAGCTTGAACGTCCAGCTGAGCGAGGGTATCGAGGCCTAGGATACCGCTAGCCACACGCCCGCTCGCTGAATGGAATCTCCGCATGTCGATCTCTCTGCTCGAACAGCAGGCGCTTTTGCAGTTGACGTCCCACGCCCTGGTCATCACCGACCACCACGGGTGCATCGAGCGCTGGAATCGGGGTGCCGAACTGCTGTGTGGCTGGCCAGCCAGCGAAGCCCGGGGCCAGCGCCTGAGCGACCTGCTGGCGGTTGGTCGGGATGCCCCCTTCCTGACCACGGCCCAGCATCAGGCGCTGGTCGACGAGCATGGCCAGGGCGCTGGCTGGATCACGGTACCGGGCGGTACGCCGCGCTGGGTGGAGATCGCCACCACGGCCCTGAAGGACGCCGATGCCGTACTCGGCTTCGTGCATGTGCTGCAGGACCGCACCGAACAGCTGATGGCCGAGGAGCGGGTACGCCTGGCCCAGGATGTCGGTCGCGTCGGGACCTTCGAATTACTGCCCGGAGAGGCGCGCCTGCTGGTGTCCTCGGGGTTCTGCGAGCTGTGGGGATTACCGGTCAGACGCAGTTATTCCCTGGATGAACTGGTTCGCCAGCTGCATCCCGAGGATGTCTCCAGCCTGCGAACCCTGACCGCTGCGCCGGACGACGACGCCCTCGACTATCTCGAATACCGCATCCGCCGGGCCGACACCGGCGAGGAGCGCTGGCTCGGTCGCCGCGGCCAGCTGATGACCAGCCAGGGCAGCGGCCGCTATCTGGGCGTGTGCTACGACATCACCGAGCGCAAGCTCAGCGAAGCCGCCATCACCGAGCGCGATCTCTGGCTGCAGGAGCTGTATCACGGCATGCGCGAGGGCTTCTATATGGCCCAGGCGATCCGCGATGCCAGTGGCCGGATGGAGGACTTCCGTTTCCTGGAGGTCAATCCGGTCTTCGCCACCCTCACCGGGATCCCCCTGGATCAGGTCCTGGGACGGACGCTGCGCGAATCCCTGCCGCAGCTGGAGGCCGACCTGCTGTCCGCCTATATCGACTTCATGAACGGCGATGCCGAATTCATCCAGTTCGACATCCTGCTGCACCTGCAGCATGAACACTGGTACGAGGTGCGCGCCCACAAGCTGCCCGGCGACCGTTTCGCGGTGCTGTTCATCGACATCAGTGGCCACCGGCGCCAGGCCCAGGAGCTGGCCCGTAACGAGGCGCAGCTGCGCGCCATCATCAACTCCATCGACCAGATGGTCTGGGCCACCCGCCCCGATGGCTACCACTTCTATTTCAACGATCGCTGGTACGAATTCACCGGGGTGCCGGAAGGCTCCACGGAGGGCGAAGGCTGGGCCGACGTCTTCCATCCCGACGACCAGGAGCGCACCTGGAAGGTCTGGCACCACAGCCTCAGCACCGGCGAGCCCTACCATATCGAATACCGCCTGCGACACCGCTCGGGTCGTTACCGCTGGGTGCTCGGTCGGGCCCAGCCGGTGCGTGATGCCAAGGGTCGCATCGAGCAGTGGTTCGGCACCTGCACCGACATCCAGAGCATCGTCGATGCCCGGGAAGTGCTCACCCGCTCGCGCCGGGAGCTGGAACAGCAGATCGAGCTGCGCACCCGCGAGCGGGACCGGATGTGGCGTATCAGCCATGACCTCATGGTGATCTGCCGCGCCGATGGCGAGGTGAAGACGGTGAACAGCGCTGCCACCCGCCTGCTGGGACGACGCGAAACCGACCTGGCCAGCGTCCAGATCACCGAACTGATTCATCCGGACGATCAGCGCCAGGTCTTCGATACCCTGCGCAGCCTGGGCCGCCAGCAGGGCTCGGCGAATCTCAGGGCTCGCCTGCGCGGCCGCGATGGCAGCTATCGCATCCTCGACTGGACCGCCAGTGCCGAGGAGGATCTGATCTACGCCGTCGGACGTGACGTCACCGAACAGCAGGAGCTGCAGGAACAGCTGCGCCAGGCGCAGAAGATGGAAGCCGTGGGCCAGCTCACCGGCGGTATCGCCCATGACTTCAACAACCTGCTGACCGGCATCATGGGCAGCCTCGACATGCTGCATCGGCAGCAGAAGGCCGGCCGGCAGGACAAGTTCGACCGGTATCTGCACTCGGCTTTGACCTCGGCCCAGCGCGCGGCCGCCCTCACCCAGCGCCTGCTGGCCTTTTCCCGGCGCCAGGCGCTGGATCTGCAGCCCATCCATGTCAATGACAGCGTACGTTCCATGGAGGAGCTGCTGCTGCGCAGCCTGCGTGGCGACATCGCGCTGGTCCTCGACCTCGACAAGGATGTCTGGCAGGCGCTGACCGACGCTCACCAGCTGGAGAGCGCCCTGCTCAACCTGGTCATCAATGCCCGCGATGCCCTGCCCCACGGTGGCACCATCCGCATCGAGACCCGCAATGTCTATCTGACCGACAGCGGCAACGGCCTGGACGCCGTGAGTGCCGGCGACTATGTGGCGCTGCTGGTGGTGGACGATGGTACCGGGATGCCGCCCGAGGTCATGGCCCGCGCCTTCGACCCCTTCTTCACCACCAAGCCCATCGGTCAGGGGACCGGTCTGGGGCTGTCGATGATCTACGGCTACGCCAAGCAGTCCAAGGGTCATGTCCGACTCGACTCCCTGCCTGGCAAGGGGACCACCGTCGGCCTCTATCTGCCCCGCTACCTGGGCGCCGATGTCGAGCCGCCGCGGCTGACGTCGCCCACCGTCACGCCCCAGGGCGCGGGCAAGACCGTGCTGGTGGTGGAGGACGAACCCGTGGTTCGGCAGATGGTGGTGGACCTGCTGCGGGAGCTGGGCTACGCGACCCTGCAGGCCGAAGACGCGCGCGGTGCCCTGCCGTTGCTGGAAAGCGGACGGCCCATCGATCTGCTGCTGTCAGACGTCGGCCTACCGGGCATGAACGGTCGCCAGCTGGCCGAGATCGCGCGGCAGCGCCGGCCCGGCCTCAGGGTACTGTTCGCCACCGGCTATGCCGAGGGGGCGCATCTGGACGGCTATCTCGACCCCGGCATGACGCTGATCACCAAGCCCTTCAACCTCGACGCCCTGGCGGCGCGGGTCGGTGAAACCCTGGCAGCCGTCAGCCCGGCCGTTGCTGGCCCGCCAGACGCCGATACGTGAGCGGGCTCTGCCCGGTGCCGCGGCGAAAGAAGCGCGCGAAGTAGGCCGGATCGGCGAAGCCCAGGGCATCGGCGATCTCGCCTACCGACGCCTGGGTGTAGCTCAGGGTGCGGCGCGCCTCCAGCAGCAGGCGCTGGTGCACGATGGCCAGCGCCGAGGCGCCGGCCAGCTGCCGACAGAGGCCGTTCAGGTGTACCCCTGAAATGCCCAGTGCGGTCGCGTAGCGACCCAGACTCCAGTGCTCGCGATAATGTTGCTCGACCAGCGCCAGGAAACGCCCCAGGTGCTGTTCGGCCCGCCGCGGCACGGCCGTGCCCCGCTCATGGCGCTGTTGCCGCACCAGCCAGATCGCCAGACTGTCGAGCAGGGCTTCGAGCAGGACCTCGCGACCCGGCTTGTGACCCTCGTACTCGCCCACCAGCTGACCGATCAAGTGATCGATCCAGAGGGCATCCGGCCCGCTCAGGTCCAGGCACTCGGCTGCCAGGAACAATCCCTGCCCGGCTCGCTGGCAACGCTGCTTCAGCCGCTCCACCTGGGGCACCGGCAGGGTAATGACGAAGCCTTCGACCGACGGATCGAATTCGAAGGCATGGACGCACAGCACTGGCAGCACCACCAGCAGCGGTCCGCGCCTTTCCCCCTGCCAGTCTTCCAGCTGCAGGCGCACCCCTCCTGTCCGCACATAGAGCAGTTGCGCGAGATCCGCATGACGATGGGTGTCGATATGCCAGGCATGCAGCCGACTGCGACTCTCGATGGTCTCGCAATGCAGCAGATCCGGCGCCGGCCAGGCCTGGGCCTCGCCATACAGCTTGAAGATGGGTGGCAAGGCGTTGGTCATCGTCAGTCCCAGGGCGATAGCCGCACGAATCATCGAAAAGTACCAGAAAGTATCAGAAAGGTCGCTGTCGATATCGACCGAAACCGTCCAAAAATACCGGAGGCATACAACAAGACGGCGATCACGCCAGACCAGAGGAAAGACTCCATGCGCACCCAAGTCGTCATCATCGGCGCGGGCCCTTCCGGGCTGCTGCTGGGCCAACTGCTCACCCGCTCGGGTATCGACAATGTCATCGTCGAACGCCAGAGCGCCGATCACGTCCTCAGCCGTATCCGCGCCGGTGTGCTCGAACAGGGCACGGTCGATCTGCTGCGCCAGGCCGGCGTCAGCGAGCGGCTGGACCAGGAAGGCCAGGTGCATGAAGGAGTCGAGTTCGCCATCCATGGCCAGCGCGAGCGACTGGACCTGAACGATCTTCTCGGCGGCCGCTGCGTCACCGTCTATGGCCAGACCGAGGTGACGCGCGACCTGATGGCCGCCCGCGAGGCCAGTGGCGCTCCTACCCTCTACCAGGCCAGCGATGTCCAGCCCCATGAGCTCAAGGGCCAGCGTCCCCATGTCACCTGCCAGGTCGCCGGTGAGACCCTGCGCATCGACTGCGATTACATCGCCGGCTGCGACGGCTTCCATGGCGTCTCGCGCCGCAGCATCCCGGACGGTGTACTTACCGAATACGAGCGGGTCTATCCCTTCGGCTGGCTGGGACTGCTGAGCGATACCCCGCCCGCCGCCCCCGAGCTCATCTACGTCAATCATCCCCGCGGCTTCGCCCTGTGCAGCATGAGATCGGCGACCCGCAGCCGCTATTACCTGCAGGTGGAAGCCGGGGACTCGGTGGAGAACTGGTCGGACGAGCGCTTCTGGGCGGAACTCAAGGCGCGCCTGCCGGCCGAGACGGCGGCCCAGCTGGTGACCGGCCCATCCCTGGAAAAGAGCATCGCCCCGCTGCGCAGCTATGTGGTCGAGCCCATGCAGTACGGCCGGCTGTTCCTGGTCGGCGATGCCGCCCATATCGTCCCACCCACCGGCGCCAAGGGGCTGAACCTGGCCCTGGGCGATGTGCGCAATCTGCACCTGCTGCTGGAGCAGGCCTATCGCACCGGCGATGCCGCCTGCCTCGAACGCTATTCGACGCTTTGCCTGAAACGCATCTGGGCGGCGGTGCGCTTCTCCTGGTGGATGACCACCGCCCTGCACCGCTTTCCGGATACCGATGCCTTCACCCAGCGGGTGCAGGACGCCGAACTCCAGGCGCTGCTCGATTCCAGAGCCGGTCGCACGACCATCGCGGAAAACTACGTCGGACTGCCCTTCCCCGCACTGGACTGACCAGGGGCGGCGACAGGTGGTGACGGTTGCGCGTCTGATGCATGATGGCGCCCCCGTTCCACCTGGCGCCCTACCCCATGCTCGAATTCACCCTGGACCCCATGACCCTGACGCTGCTGGCCGGGGTCGCCTTTCTGGCCGGTTACATCGACGCCATAGCCGGCGGTGGTGGCCTGCTCACGGTGCCGGCCCTGCTGATGGCCGGCGTGCCGCCCCACCTGGCGATCGGCACCAACAAGCTCAGCTCCACCTTTGGCAGCGCCACCGCCGCCTACACCTTCTATCGACGCAAGCTGTTCCATCCCCGTCAGTGGCAGCATGCCCTGGTGGCTACCGCCATCGGTGCCGGGATCGGCGCCCTGGTCGCGCATCATCTCTCAGCGGACTTCCTCAATCAGTTGCTGCCAGTGGTGGTGTTCAGCTGCGCCCTCTATCTGCTGTTCGGTGGCACGCCCAAGGCGCCGGTGCTCAGCGATGCGCCCGTACCGCAGCGGCGCCAATGGCCCCAGGGCCTGACGCTGGGTGCCTACGACGGCCTGTTCGGCCCGGGCACGGGCGCCTTTTGGACCGTCAGCAGCCTGCTGCTCTACCCGCTCGACCTGCTCAAGGCCAGTGGTGTGGCCCGCACCATGAACTTCGTCAGCAACGGCGTCGCGCTGGTGATGTTCATCGCCCTGGGGCAGGTGCTCTGGGTACTGGGGCTGACCATGGGCCTGTCGCTGACCCTGGGTGCCTATCTGGGCGCGCGCAGCGCCATCGCCGGCGGCGCCAAGTTCATCCGCCCGGTGTTCATCTGCGTGGTACTGGCTTTGACCGTCAAGCTAATCTGGCAGCACTGGTTCAGCGCCGCCTAGCCGCTCGACGCGATAGCGATCGATCAGGAAGCGCGAGATGGAAAAGGCCGGCGGCAGCGTCGGCAACTCGCGCAGATGGAACCAGCGGGCGTCTTCGATTTCGTCCGGCTGGCAACGGATGTCGCCGCCCAGGTAATCGACGTGGTAACCGAGCATCAGGGAATGCGGATAAGGCCAGTTCTGGCTGCCCTGGTAGCGCAGGTTGGTGACCGAGACCCCTACCTCTTCCATGATCTCCCGGTGCACGCAGGCCTCGGCCGACTCGCCCGGCTCGACGAAGCCAGCCAGCGTGCTGAAGACGCCGGGCGCGAAACGGGGCGATCGCGCCAGCAACACCTCATCGCCGCGGGTGACCAGGGCGATCATGCTGGGCGACAGCCGTGGATACTGGGTGAGCTGGCAATTCGGGCACTTGAGGCCGCGCTGGCCATCGAGGGCGAAGGTAGGGGTACCGCACTGGCCACAGAAGCGATGCTGCCGCGCCCAGGTCCCGATCTGGTTGGCATAGCCCAGCAACTTGAACAGCGCGTGGGGCGATTGCAGCATCAGCGGCCGCAAGGGCTGCCAGACGCAGCCGTCGACGTCCTCAGGCGCATCCAGTTCGAGCAGCGTGACCGGCTGCGCCTGCCACTGACCGAGGCCGTGGCGCTCCCCCACGAAGCCCTGGACGCGCGGATCATCCAGGGCGAAGAGCACCTCGGTGCCGGAGGTCAGAAACGCCTGGCCACTGTGGACGACCAGCCAGCCACCAGAGGGCTGGACGGTCTGGAACCAGCCAGGCTGCCAGACACTCATGCCGCAGCCGAGGTCCAGCCCAGGGCGCGAATGCTTTGCGCCGCGATATCGAGAATCTCCGGAGTACCGTCCTGGCTCTCGGTGCCACCGCTTTCGACGAAGAACTCGATGCTGCTGAGGGCATCCGCCAGCACTTCGAGGGTCGCCGACTCGCAGGCCTGGCCACCCTCGATCAGGCAGCGCTGGATGTAACCGGTACAGGCCCGCACCAGCTCGGCCGCACGGGGATTACCCAGGAAGAACAACGCACCGCGGACGGTATCCAGCAGCGCCGGCACGGTGGCCAGGTGCAGGGTATCGCCACGGGAATCGAGGAAGGCGCCAATGGCGCGCTTGGCGTCGGTCAGGCCCTTGTAGGCCTCCCGATGCAGCAACGCCTGGGCTTCGCCCAGCTGATAGTTGGCGACACTGACCTGGACACCCTCGGCTTCCAGCGGTACGTCGATCAGCGAGCCCTGCCCTTCGGGCTGGCCCAGCAGGCTTTCCACCAGTAACAGCGCATCGGCCAGGGGCGCCAGGTCCTCCAGCACGACCGTCCGGTCGCGGAACTGGGAGATGCTGGGCAGACACCGCTGCAGCACCTGGCCGGCATTCTCCTGCCCGACCATCTCCAGGGTCTTGCCCAGCAGACCGACCTGGACATACAGCCGGGAGAAATTATCGGAGCGAGGCAGGCGATTCTGCTCGGCGCCGGTGCGCAACTCGGCCTCGATGAGGTCGATCAGGTCCTTGACCGTTTCCACCTCTTCGCGGATCGCCGCGGACAAAGAATGCATCACGGCATGACCAGGCCCGGCGAGACGCTTCTTGCCGGCTTCGAGCTGGGCATCGGTAAAACCGAGTCGCTCGAAGCCATAGGCGTTCAAGACCTCTTGCGGATGGGTGCCTTCGACGCCGGCCAGCGCCAACAGATAGAGCAGCTCCTTGAGGGTGCTGCGTGCCGGCTCGTGCAGGTCGTTGCCCAGCATCTGGCGCAATTCGCGATCGACCCGGGCGAACAGTTGCTTGCGTTCACGGGTCGCCGTCAGGCGGCCCTGGGCGAAACCCTCGACCGTGGCCGCGGCGACCCACGGCAGGTAGCCGCCGACATGATCGTGCAGCAACGCCGCGGAGCGCTCCAGCGCCCTCGCCATGAGCCTGAGGCTGGCCACGCCATTGACGTCGCGCAGGAAACCCAGCAGGCCGACCTGGTACATCTGACGCATGCGGCGAGCCTGGGCCTGACGCTCGCGCACGCCAAGACTCGTGGTTTCGCTGATCAGGGGACGCTGATCGAGACGGACACTGAAGAAATAGCTTTCCGGGAGTTCGGGTTCGCCGCCAGCGAGTCGCAAGGCGTTGATCGCCGGCAGCAGCAACTCGGGCATCTCGTCCTGACCGCTGCGCAGCTGTTCGAGATAGCGGCGCAGCACGTGCAGTCCACGACAGATCGCCATGAGGTGCTCGTCGTGCTCGGCACCGGCACCGGCAGGAATGTCATTGGCGATCTGCAACGTCTGATGGGCGAGCAACTGGGCGCCGGTCAGCTCGATCAGCGTCAGGGCGCCACGAATCTGGCCAATGCTCTCGACCGCGCGCTGCAGCAGGCTGCTGCAGTGCCGCTCGACGATGAATCGTTCAAGATGGGATTCAGCTTCCTCAATGGTCGCGAACAGCTGTTCGCGGACCAAGCTCAAAGCTCTTGCTCCGGTCACCATGGTGCCTTACGCCTCCTGCGCCATTACAACCTCGCCAACGCCATTTTAAAACGGGAAGAAAGGCTTGCTGTTCCAACTGGAGCCTAGGTACCTGCGTCTTCCTGACCGGGCCACACTAATCATTCCAGGCGGACGGGGATTCGACCTCTCGCCACGCCAGGGAACCTTGCTCTGGAACGCTAGACCTGTAAATCCACAAAAGCGAAGCGATAATTCCGAATCGTCATATGATTTTGAGGAACCAATAAAGTTCCGCGCAATTCGAAATTCGAGGCTTCATGCGGGCTCAAATGACCAGCCTGCAGCATCTTAGTTGAACAATAGCTGAAAATTGTGAGGTCTTTCAGCTTATTCAGACGAACGCCAACGCCCGATCCCGGACCGGGCGGGCGTCTGGCGAGAGCGGGAAGGCGCTATTCGACGTCGGCGCCGGCCAACCAGAGAGGGGTCCGGCCGCAGCTCTTCTCGATGGCCGCCATGCGCGCCGCATGGGCATCGAGATCGGTGCTGGTGGCGCTGATCACGCGGGTTCGCTGGCGATCAGCCGGTAACCGCCTGATCGGCATGACGTAGTTGCCGTCACCATTGCCTTCCTGCCCGTGGGCGGCCAGCGACAGGCTGGTCTGGCCACCGGTCATGGCCAGGTAGACGTCCGCGAGGATCTCGGCGTCCAGCAGGGCGCCGTGCAGCTCGCGGTTGGAGTTGTCTACGCCATAGCGCTTGCACAGGGCATCCAGGCTGTTGCGCTGGCCGGGATGCCGGCCGCGGGCCATGACCAGGGTGTCGAGCACCGAGCAGTGCTGGGAGATGTCGGCGCGCTCGGGATGGACACCCAGCCGGGCGAACTCCATGTTGATGAAGCCCACGTCGAAGGGCGCGTTGTGGATGACCAGCTCGGCGCCTTCGATGAACTCGAAGAAGCTGTCGGCGATCTCGGCGAAGCGCGGCTTGTCGGCGACGTATTCGTCGGTGATGCCGTGGACCGCGATGGCGCCTTCGTCGATCTGCCGATCCGGGTTGAGGTAGACATGGAAATGCCGCCCGGTCAGGCGCCGGCCGATGACCTCGACCCCACCGATCTCGATGACCCTATGGCCATCGGTCACCGGCATGCCGGTGGTTTCGGTATCCAGAACTACATATCTCATCGCTCACCTCTTGGCTGTTAGGCCTTGGCGGCCTGCTTGGCCTGCCGGACGTCGTCGACACCGCGGTTGGCCAACTGGTCGGCCCGCTCGTTCTCGGGGTGGCCGGTGTGGCCGCGCACCCAGCGCCACTCGACCTGGTGGCGCTGCACCTGTTCGTCCAGGGCCTGCCACAATTCGGCATTCTTCACCGGTTGGCGCGCGGCGGTCTGCCAGCCACGCTTCTTCCAGTTCACCAGCCACTGGGTGATGCCCTTCATCACATACTCGGAGTCGGTGGTCAGACGGATCTGGCAGGGGCGCTTGAGCGCCGCCAGGGCCTGGATGGCCGCCATCAACTCCATGCGGTTGTTGGTGGTGTTGGCTTCGCCGCCCCAGAGCTCGCGCTCCGCACCCTTGAACTTCAGCAAGGCGCCCCAGCCACCGGGGCCGGGATTGCCCTTGCAGGCGCCGTCGGTAAAGACCTCGACGATGTCGTCACTCATTGGATTCACTCGATTCGCGGCGGCTGATCTTGGCCACCGGCATGGGCACCAGCTTGCCACGCGGTTCCTTGCGCGCCTGGGGCACGGGGCGCAGGCCGAACATCAGCTTGCGCGCCGACAGCAGATAGAAGCCCGCGCCCGCTGCCTGTTCGCAGTTGGGTTCGGCTTCACCCTGCTCCATCCAGGCCAGCCGCTGCTGCCACTTGGGGGATGAAAGCGGCGGACGATAACACCCGAAGCGCCGTTTCTCCAGCGCGAAGCCCAGCACCGACAGCCAGTCGCCGACCCGGCTGGGGCCGAAACAACGGGCCTTGCGCAGTGCATCCCGGGCCAGATAATGGCGCACACCCCAGAGGCTCCAGGGATTGATGCCGACCACGACCAGGTGCCCGCCCGGGCGCACGCTCAGCGCCGCTTCACGCAACAGCCGATGCGGCGCCAGGGAGAAATCCAGGCCGTGCTGCAACAGGACCACATCGGCCGCGTGCTCGCCCAGGGGCCAGGCGCCCTCTTCGCAGACGATGTCCACATCACCCAGCGGCGGCCCTATGCGCACCGTATGGCGCAGCTGGCCGCAATTGGCCGGCGCCTCGGGGTGCGGACCGTAATGGACCAGGTAGCTGCCAAAGTGGCGCTTGAGCTCTTCGTCGATCAGCACGCGCTCCTGCTCCAGCAGCAGCTGGCCGAGCGGGCCGACCAGCCACTCCCGTGCCGAGCTCATCAACTTCAGCCAGCGTGGATCGACCTGGGCGGAGAATTCATCGTGCATCGTCTGGTCCTCTCATACTGAAGCCTTAGCCCTACCACCGACTGCTACCCTAGGGGCCTGCAGTCCGACCAGAGAGCTAGTCCATGTTCGACATTCTTCCGCTGCCCGCTTTCAACGATAACTACATCTGGCTGATCAAGGACGCCGCGACAAGACAGGCGGTCGTGGTCGATCCCGGCGATGCCGCTCCCGTCCTGGCCTGGCTCGACGCCAATCCGGACTGGCGGCTGACCGCTATCCTCATCACCCACCATCATAACGACCATACCGGCGGCATCGCCGCGCTCAAGGCGCGCAGTGGCGCCCGGGTCAGTGCGCCGGCTGACGAACGCATCGCCGCGGTCGACCTCCCCCTGGCGGACGGCGAGCGCCTGGAGGTGCTGGGCGTCTCCTTCGAAGTCCTGCGGGTGCCCGGCCATACCGCCGGGCACATCGCCTATTATGTCGCCGGCGAACGGCCCCTGCTGTTCAGCGGCGATACCCTCTTCTCGGCCGGCTGCGGCCGACTCTTCGAAGGCACGCCCAGCCAGATGCTGACCTCTCTGCAGCGCCTGGCCAGCCTGCCGGACGCCACCGAAATCTACTGTGGCCACGAGTACACCCTCAGCAACCTGCGTTTCGCCCTGGCGGTGGAGCCGGAAAACGCCGCGGTGCAGCAGGCCCTGGCCGAGACTCAACAGCTACGGGACGCCCAGCGCCCAACCCTGCCCTCCACACTGGGCCGCGAACGCCGCATCAATCCCTTCCTGCGTACCACGGAAAACAGCGTGCGTCTGCGTCTGCAGGAGGAACGCGAGGTAGCGGCAGATGCGCCGGAGGATACCTATTTCGCGGCCCTGAGAGGCTGGAAGGACACGTTCTGACACCTATTGCCCAGACCCTGCCAGCACGCTGGAACCCTGGGTTTGCGGTCGTCGTACAGGTCACAGGCCAAGGGGTTGTTCCTTGACCCACCGGGATGCGGTTCCTAGAATCGCCCATCCTCCAGCTCCCGGAAAGCCCAGACCAATGCCGCCAGCGACGCCGAAAACCCGCGAAATAGACGTGCTGGCGACCTCCTTCAAAGTCTCGGCGCTCTGCCTCGCCGTCTTCCTCGCCGGCTGTCAAAGCAATCAGCAGCCCGATAATCGTGCCTATCAGGCCGATCTGCACATGACGCCCAGCAAGATTCAGCGCCCGCCGGAATGGCTGCGCAAGGCGCCCACTGCAGCAGCCACCAGTGGCGACATCTGGGACCGGGTGCGGGATGGCTATCAGCTGCAGGGCGCTGGCGACAACGGCACCAATCCGCGCATCGATCGTCAGCGACTCTGGTACGCCAGCCACGAAGCCGCCCTCGCGCAATCCTGCAGCCGCGGCGCGCCCTATCTGCATTACATCGTCGAGCGCCTGGAAGAGCGCAACATGCCGCTGGAACTGGCCCTGCTGCCGGTGGTGGAAAGCTCTTTCAACCCCAACGCCCTCTCGCGCAGCGCCGCCTCCGGTCTGTGGCAGTTCATCCCCACCACCGGCAAGTATTTCAATCTGCGCCAGACCCGCTTCTATGACGGTCGCCGCGACATCACCGCCTCGACCAACGCCGCCCTGGACTACCTGAGCAAGCTGCATGACATGTTCGGTGGCGACTGGCTGCTGGCCCTGGCCGCCTACAATGCCGGCGAAGGCACGGTCAGCCGCGCCATCGAGCGCAACGAGTCGCTCGGCCTGCCCACCGACTACTGGAATCTGTCGTCGCTGCCGCCGGAAACCCAGGACTACGTGCCCAAACTGCTCGCCGTCTCCCAGATCGTGCGCAATCCAGACGCCTACGGCCTGGCCCTGGAATCCATCCCGGACGAGCCCTATTTCGAAGTCGTGGACATCAAGCAGCACCTGGATCTGGCCCGGGTGGCGGAACTTGCGGACCTGGATGCCAACGAACTCTATCGCCTGAATCCCGCCTATACCCAGCGCGTGACCATGGACGGCCCCAAGCATCTGCTGGTGCCGGCGGAAAAGGCCAAACGCCTGGTCGCGACCCTGCCCAACATCGCCTCCGATGCCGTGGTGCAGTGGCAGGAATACCAGGTGCGCCGCGGCGATACCATGCGCAGCGTGGCCAAGCGCAATCGCGTAAGCGTCGAGCAACTCGCCGCGCTCAACAAGCTCAGCAGCAGCAGCCGCCTGTCCGCGGGCCGGGAATTGATGATCCCGCGGCGCGAGACCGGCAAGACCACGACACCCCTGGAAACCATCGCCGTGGCCGAAGAGCCCGTGGTACGCACCTACCGGGTGCGGACCGGCGACAGCCTCTGGTCCATCGCCCGGGCCAACGAGGTGGAACTGGGTGACCTCAAGCGCTGGAACGATCTCGGCAAGCGCGGCCTCAAGGTCGGCGAAACGCTGAAGCTGCATGGCACGGGCAGCAGCACCGCCACCGCCGTGGCGATGCCGGCCTCCTATACCGTCAAGACCACCAAGCCGGCGGTAAAGACGGCCAAGACGGCCAAGACGGCCAAGGCCGCCCCCACCTATTACCGGGTCAAGGCCGGCGATTCCCTCTATCAGATCGCCAAGCGCTACAACATCGGCGTGCAGGCGCTGCAGGACTGGAATCCGCGCAGCGCTTCCGCCCTGACGCCCGGTCAGACCCTGACGCTGTTCCTCAACTGAGGCGCGACCGCGCACCGCAGCGATCAACCAGCGCTTTTGTCCCGGGTATCGACCTGCTACCTTACCGCCCCACCCGTGCCTGACCCCTAGCGGAGCCAGGCCAAGATTTCGCTCTGACCTGCGCAGAGCCCTGCCCAACCCGGACCTCAGCCCCTGGCTGCTGCCCGGGATTCAACACAGAAGAGGAAAAAACCATGGGATTTCTCGCCGGTAAGCGCGTTCTCATCGTCGGCGTCGCCAGCAAGCTGTCCATCGCCTCCGGCATCGCCGCGGCCATGCACCGCGAAGGCGCCGAGCTGGCTTTCACCTACCAGAACGAGAAGCTCAAGAATCGCGTCGAAGAATTCGCTGCGGGCTGGGGTTCCAATCCCGAGTTGTGCTTCCCCTGCGACGTTGCCGACGATGCCCAGATCGAAGCTGTGTTCGCCGCGCTGGCGAAGAAGTGGGATGGCCTGGACTGCATCGTCCACTCGGTCGGCTTCGCCCCCGGCGACCAGCTGGACGGCGACTTCACTGCCGTGACCACCCGTGACGGTTTCAAGATCGCCCACGACATCAGCGCCTACAGCTTCGTCGCCCTGGCCAAGGCCGGTCGCGAAATGATGCGCGGCCGCAACGGCAGTCTGCTGACCCTGTCCTACCTGGGCGCCGAGCGCACCATGCCGAACTACAACGTCATGGGCATGGCCAAGGCCAGCCTCGAAGCCGGCGTCCGTTACCTGGCCGGTAGCCTCGGTCCGGAAGGTACCCGCGTCAACGCCGTGTCCGCCGGTCCCATCCGTACCCTGGCCGCCTCGGGCATCAAGAGCTTCCGCAAGATGCTGGCCGCCAACGAGCGTCAGACGCCCCTGCGGCGCAACGTGACCATCGACGAAGTCGGCAACGCCGGTGCCTTCCTCTGCTCCGACCTGGCGTCGGGCATCAGCGGCGAGATCCTCTATGTCGACGGCGGCTTCAACACCACCGCCATGGGTCAGCTCAACGACGACGAGTGATAGAGGCAACTGCCTGATCATTGCGAAGGGCCGGCCATTTGCCGGCCCTTCTGCTTTCAGCTGTCGCTGCGCACCTGGGCGTGGCTGATCAGCGCGAAGATCAGACTGCCTCCGACGATATTGCCCGCTAGGGTCGGTCCGGCAAAGGTCAGCCAGAAATCGCCCCAGCTCGCCTCTCCCGCGAACACCAGGTAAGCCACCTCCAGGCTGCCGACCACGATGTGGGTGAAGTCTCCCAGGGCCATCAGGTAAGTGATGAGCACGATGATCCAGATCCTGGCGTGCTCTGCAGCCGGCAGCATCCAGACCATGGTGGCGATCATCCAGCCGGAAAC
This sequence comes from Pseudomonas sp. PS02302, assembly GCF_029959585.1. Classification (NCBI taxonomy): domain Bacteria; kingdom Pseudomonadati; phylum Pseudomonadota; class Gammaproteobacteria; order Pseudomonadales; family Pseudomonadaceae; genus Pseudomonas; species Pseudomonas sp. PS02302. The sequence continues at coordinate 83,205 of NZ_JASCON010000002.1, read as the reverse complement.
AATGCCCTTGGCGAACATCGCCGAGGCATCGTTCTCCATCACCTTGGTACCGATTTCCAGAAAAGCGGCGTCGGCCTTGGCATCGAACAGCGGCAGATTGAGGATCACGTAGGCGACCAGGATGGTCCCGATGAGATTGCCGACGAGTACCACACCCCACAGCCGCCCCAGGCGACCGAAATTGTGCAGCGTGGGCTCGCTCATCACCGGCAGTACCGCCGTCAGGGTATTTTCGGTAAACAGCTGCTGACGTGCCAGGATCACCCCCAGAAAGCCAGCCGAATAGCCGAAACTGGCAATGACCTTGCTGTAGCCACCCTCGGGCAGATTGGCATTGAGCAGTCCCATCGCCATCAGCGACAGTCCCATGGTCAGGCCGGCGGCCAGCGCCGACCAGAACAGTGCCGCGATCGTTCGCTCGAGTTCGTGATCACCCTGGGTGCGGATGATCTCGTGCAGCACCACGGCGCGTGGCAACTGGTTCTCGTCGACGTCCTCTTCTTCCTCGCGACTCAGTTCAGGGTCGTCCGGACCGGATTCCGGCCGCTGTCGGGGCTCTTCGACCTGCTCCTGGTCTCTCTTCATCAGACGGCCCGCTCGTCCCAGAGCAGCTCATCGTCGTCGCCGATCTCGGTCACGCGATTGAGTGCGGCATCGGCTGCTTCCTCCGCTTCGGAGGCGAGGTCGAAATGACGTTCGGTGGCGACCTTGTGAAAGGTCGGATGGGCGTCCTCGCGCCGCGCCTTGACGGCGATGACCGCTTCGAAACCCTGTTCAGCCGGAACGGCGGACGAGATTGCTTCGTGATGATTGAAATGCTTGATAGCCATGGGCGCCGTTGTCTCCAACCTGAGGCGACCGGACTGGTCGCACCTGATCAATAGACTGTGCCGGCGGAAAAACGATCGGTGGCGAGGGAACGGATCAGGCGCCGAGCAGCTTCTGCACCTGCAGATGGAGACGCTCGAGGGAGAACGGCTTGGTCAGCAAGGGGACCTTGCCCAGCAACGACGAGCCGGTATCGATGATTTCGGCGGGATAGCCGCTGATGAAGAGCACCTTGAGGTCAGGGCGCAGCTTGAGGGCAGGCTCGGCGATCATCACGCCGGAGACGTCGTCGGGGAGGCGGAAGTCGGTGATCAGCAGATCCAGGCGTGGGCGACCAGCCAGGATGCGAAAGGCTTCGACTGACGAGGGCGCCTGCAAGACGGTGTAGCCCAGTTCGGAAAGATAATCCGCCAGAATCATTAAAATCTGCGGCTCATCCTCGACAACCAGGACAACCTTGCTCTGTTCCGCACTCACCATCTGACCCCTGTACCCACACGCTCGGCTCCCTTGGACACAGGGGGCCTGCAAAGTTCCATTCAAGACACAGGTTCAGGGGGCACCGGACGTGCCAGCGCCCCCCTGGCCCTTATTGCTGTTGCTTCTGGCCTTGCTCGTTGAGCGTGGTCTTGCCAGCACCGGTCGCAGCGCCTGCGCCTTCACCGGTCTTCTGACCCGCCGGGGTGCCCATACCAGCGCTGTTGGCCTTCGGCGGATTGCCTGCGCTTTCGGTAGCAAAAGCAGCGCCACTGGCGGCGATCAGACCAGCAAACATCAAGGCAGAGATTTTCTTCGCGTTCATGGTAGGACTCCGGGTTGATTGGACACTGTTTAGGCAGGCCAAGCGCCGATTCGTTCTCTACCCGATGCCAGAGGCGATGTAACGGAATACTAAAGATTGTCTGGCAGGCATTCCAGCGGCGGGCAGGTGTGCCCGAGCAGCGCCGTGGCAAGGGCGCGCGTCCCAGAGCCGTTGTTAGTCTGGCTATTGCAGCGTCGAACCCGAAACCAGACGCGAGGCCTCCTCCACGCCTCCGCGTAGTGGGAAGGCCTCGACGTGCTCACCCCTAGACGGCGAATTCGCGCACCACGCGATTCAGTCCGCTGGCGAGTCTGGAGACCTCGGCACTGGCGCTGGCGGTCTGGGTGGCGCCCGTCGCGCTCTGGGTCGCCAGGTCACGGATACTGGTGATGTTGCGATCGATCTCCCGCGCCACCTGCGCCTGCTCTTCGGCGGCGGTAGCGATGACCGCATTGCGATCGTTGATCTGGGAGATGGATTCGGCGATCTGCTCCAGGGACACATTGGCCAGTTGGGCGACCGAAGTGGATTCACCCGCCAGTTGCTGACTCTCGGCCATGGCCCTGACGGCCTGGGAGGAATCATCCTGGATGGCGCCGATCATCTGCTCGATCTCGCGAGTCGACTGCTGGGTACGATGGGCCAGTGCCCGTACCTCGTCGGCGACCACGGCGAAACCCCGACCCTGCTCGCCCGCCCGGGCCGCCTCGATGGCGGCGTTCAGCGCCAGCAGGTTGGTCTGCTCGGCGATGGCGCGAATGACCTCAACCACGGCGTTGATGTCCTGGGCACGGGACGACAGGGCCTGGATCTGCTCGCTGGTACTGGCCACGTTCTGCGCCAGCGCCTCGATCGATTGCACTGTGCGGGTAACCTTGTCCAGGCCGTCGCTGGTCAGGGTCTGGGTATGCAACGAGGTGCTGGCCGCATCGGCGGCGTTGCGCGCGACCTCCTCCACCGCAGAACTCATCTCGGTGACGGCACTGGCCGCCTGGTTGACCTCGTCGTTCTGCCGCACATAACCGCGGCCGGCTTCGTCGATCACCGCGGTCATCTCTTCCGCGGCGGAGGCCAGCTGGGTCGAGCTGTCGGCGAGATGGGAAACGGTGTCGCGCAGATTGCCCTGCATCTGCGCCAGGGCCTGCAGCATGCCGGCCGCCTCGTCGCGACCGACCACAGTGATCCGCTCGGTGAGATCCTTGCGGGCGATCCGCTGGGCAATGCGCAGGGCTTCTCCCACCGGGAGGGTGATGCTGCGAATCAGCAGAGCCGCAAGCACGACGGTAGCCGCGATGGTCAGGCCGATCAGCCCATAGACCCAGAACAGGCCGTTGGTATAGGTGGCCCCCGCCACCTGACCCGCCGCCTGGGCACCGCGCTCGTTGAAGGCGCTCAGTTCGGCAATGGTCTTTTCCAGCGCGTTGGTGAGCGGACGGATCGAGGTATTGATCAGGAGGATGGCGCCTTCGTTGTCGCCGGCGCGCAGCTTGGGCTCGAAGGCATCCAGCAGCGTCCGATAGCTCTCGGCGCCCTTGACCACGGCGCCGTACAACTGGCGGTCTTCAGCGTCGGCCAGGGTCTTTTCGTAGTCCTTGACCGCCGTGAAGAAGGCATCGCGATAACCCGGAAAGGCCGCGACGGTCTGGGCCCGCAGCTGCGGATCCGATGTGGTGGTGGCCCTGAGACTTTCCAGGCGCAGCCGCAGCAATCCGCCACTCATCTTCGCCGCCAGCTGGTTGCCCGGCAGCCAGTTGGTCTCCACTTCCTGCTCCGCCTCGAAGAGCTTGCCCATCTGCACCACGGCGACGCCGCCGAGGGCGAAGACGATCAGGACGATGACGGAAAAGAACAGCACGGCGCGGGGCGCGACGTTGAGGCTGCGAAGACTCATGAGGGTTATCCCTAATAAAATGACTATTAGGGCTATCGGCGCAGCGGGGCCCGCTTAAGCCAGGGACGACGGACGGCCGCGAACCGCTTGCCAGCGGTCGCGGCGTCCATTGGGGATTACGCGAGCGTCAGAGCAATTGCAGCGGATAGTCGAAGATGACCCGCAACTGTGCAACCGAACCGCCGGTGGACGGCGAGCCGCGGTGCCAGGCCTGGCGGACCCGGATCGACAGCCCTTTGGCCGCTCCCGACTGCAGGACGTAGCGACCCTCCAGGTCGACTTCCCGCTCGTGCTCGTCTGCGCCGTAGAGCCCGCGATAGGCGCTGTTGGCCGGCAGATCGCGGCCATCGATACCGGAGCCCTCGAGGTAGCGGGTCATCAGGCTGAGGCCGGGCACGCCGAGCGTCTTGAAGCTGAGATCGTAGCGCGCTTGCCAGGAGCGTTCGCCAGGGGCATTGAAGTCGGAGAGCATCACGGCGTTGCCCAGGAGGATACCGCCACCGAGGCGATCGTTGTCGCCCAGGGCCACGTAGTCGAACGGCGTATCCCCATCGATCTGCTGCCAGCCCAGCGTGAAGGTGTGAGGTCCCTGGCTGAAGGCAGCGGCCAGGCTATAGGACGTATTGTCGATCGGGCCAGCCTTGGCCGCTCCGGTATCCCGCGTGTGATAGAGATTGGCATCGAAGGTCAGCGCCTGGGTGCTGGACAGCGCCTTCACCAGATTCAGGTTGCCGTAGTACTGGTTCCAGATGTCATCCAGCTGCGCCGCATAGAGCGACAGGCTGACCCCCTTGACCGGGCTGTACTTGCCACCGGTGAAATCGATGTGATCGGCACGCTGCCGCGCGTAGCCGGCCCAGAGATCTCCATCACGGTTGGTGCTGACCTGGTCGGTGGAAGAGGTGAAATGCCCTGCTTCCAGCAACAGATCTGTCACCTCGCTACTGAGCACGCTCCAACCCGTGGCGGTCTGCGGCAGCAGGCGACTGGTGCTGATGGCGAAGACCGGCGCCGTGGGCGCCTGTTGCCCATAGCGCACCACGGTATTGCCCAGGCGCAGCTTCAGCGCAGCACCGGCACGGGAATATTCATCAGCCGGCTCATTCCCGGCATGGACAGGCAAGTTACCGGTGCCGCGGCGCCCCGGGCCGGCATCGAGTTTGACGCCCAGATAGCCGAAAGCATCGACCCCGACCCCCACGGGGCCCGGCGTGAATCCTGACTGATAGTCCAGCAGGAAACCCTGAGTCCAGTCTTCCTGATTCGCTCGTCCGTTGGCGCGGTCACTGTTGAAGTAGAAGTTGCGTACCGTCAGCACTAGTTTGCTGTCGTCCACCAAGCCCTCGGCGAAGGCTGTCTTGCAGCCAAGCAGCAGCGTACAGCCGCCCACCACCCCAAACGTCCAGCGGCCGAAGAATCGGCTGAAACTGGTTAAATGGGTATTGGGTATCGCTCCTTTCTGATAACGCGAGCTTTGCATAACTTCCCCTATTCATTGTCGGCGACTACTAGTGGTTGAAGACGCGCAGCCAAACGCGCGCCGGAGAGCAAGGCCGCTCCGGCGTGGCTTGATAGGCGCGTTGAAAAGAGCCCGCACTCCCCAGTACGGGCTCTGAAATCAGGTCATAACGTTGGCGAATCGACTACTGGAAAGAAAAGACTGCGGACAGGAGCTTTACCGATCCCTTAAATCCGGAAAGAACGGATTTGCAGGCCGAATTATTTGAGCTCTCAAGATAACTCGAGACCTCGCTGGAACTATTCAGAAAAAGCCTTAGCAGTTCTCGCGCATAGCCAAGGGTGTAGGATTCAGTCATCAGGTAAATTTCACTGGTGGAGTTTTCTTTTGTACAGACACCGCTTTGCAATCAACTAGCGCAATCGATCAGCAACAGAGGCATGTCGAAACAGGATGCATAATGCTGCTTTTTATGTCCGTCGCCAGTCAACTAATACGACGTTGTTTCATCTAAAATTCAAATTCGGGCAGTTGCGCAAAGAAGGCGTTTACCGCGACTTGCTGCTCACATACTCAACAAACACCCCGCCCTGACCATAAAAAATCGGACGTATTATAAAAGCGCTCTAATTAAGCACTGGAGACTTGCGAACTAGGCATTACGCATCCCTAGCCAAACAAAGTTCGACGGAAACGGCTCGATCCAGTCGCTAATGGCGGCTGGTCGCTCGGAAAATCGCCATCCAGGCAGCTGTGTATCGGGTGCCATCCCTACGTTGTCAGCCAGGATCCCTCTCCAGTTACCCCTAACGGCATTGCCAAGAACTTGCAGTAAAGTAATACCAGGTTGAAACCTGCCACCGCCGAAGCAGGGTTTGGCCACCCTTGGCTATCTACCCGGCGCTTTTTACTGCATGCAGCGAGCCTCAGGAGGTTTGTTGCGCCCAACGCGCGACGGCGGCCGTCGCGAGTCAGACGAGACTGCCCATCAGCGCCGCCGGATCTGTCAGGTGGATGCGCCGATCGGCGACGGCGCCCACCAGGTCCTCGTCATGGCTGACCAGGAGGATGGCGGTTCCGGACTCCTCGGCGGTTTCGACCAGCAGCTCGATCATCTCCTTCTGGGTGATGAGGTCCAGCCGCGAGCTGGGCTCGTCAGCGAAGATCAGCGCCGGGCCGAGCAAGAGCACGCGCAGCAGGGAAAAGCGCTGCAACTCACCCCCGGAGATGTTGCCAGGCAGTCGATCCAGCAGGCGCTCGTCGAGACGCAGGCGCTGCATCAGCCGGCCAATCCGCGCTGTATCCAGCCGATGCAGCCGCACCAGATCCGCCAGCAGGTGGCGAATGGTCACCGAGGGCGCGAAGGTGGCCACCGGATCCTGGTGCAGCTTCTGGAAGGCGAAGCGACCGAGACCCGGCTGGCGGCGGATCGCACCCGCGCTGTGCGCGACCAGGCCAAGCAGGATGTCGCCGAGGGTCGACTTGCCGCAGCCAGACGGCCCCGTCACGCCGAGTATCTCTCCAGGCCGAACGCTAAAGGACAATCCCTCGAACAGCTGCTTGCCACCGCGCTGGGCGGCGAGGCCTTCCACCGTGACCACGGCTTCGTCGGTGATGGCTCGCGAGGTGCGTTTCGGCCACTGGGCGGGATCGGCGGCCAGCAGCTCACGGGTGTAGGCATGCTGCGGCTGGCCCAGCACCCGCTCGGCCGTACCGGCTTCGATGACCCGTCCCTTGCGCATGATCATCACCTCGCCACCCAGGCGGCGCGCGACTTCCAGGTCGTGGGTGATGATGAGCAGGCTGCCCCCCTCGGCCAGCATCGCCTTGAGCAGGTCGATGACCTCGTCGATGCGGTCGCGATCCAGCCCCTTGGTGGGCTCGTCGGCGATCAGCACTGGCGAGCCACCGGCATGGGTGGCGGCAAAGGCCAGGCGCTGGGCCATGCCCCCGGACAGCTGAAAGGGATACTTGCGCTCGGCGCCGGCCAGGCCCAGTCGCGCCAGATCCGCGCTGGCCCGGTCGCGGGCTTCGGCACGGGCAAGGCCGACCACCTGGGTGTAGGTCTCGGCGACCTGGGAGCGTGCCTTCATGGTCGGGTCCAGGCTCAGCCAGGGTTCCTGGGGCAGCACCGCCAGCCCCCTGCCCCAGTGCTTACGGCGACCGGCCCCGCGGCCTTCTTCGCTGAAGCCGTCCGCCAGGCCTATCTGCCCGTGGGCTTGCAGCCCCGCCGGCAGATTGCCCACGACGCCCTGGGCGAACAGGCTCTTGCCCGAGCCGGTCTCGCCGATGATCGACAGGACCTGCCCAGGCGCCAGGCGGATTGACAGCGGTTCCACCAGTTGCGCCTCGGCGGTACGGATCTCCAGCGCGGTGGTGGTGAGCAAGGCGGTCATGGCTTGCGGCCTCCGGTGATGAGCAGCAGCGACAGCACGGTCAGAAAGATCGCCAGGATCGGCAGGCCCATGACCAGGGGTGCCTCGGCGTAATAGGGCAGCAATTCGGTGATCATCAGACCCAGCTCGGCGGTGGGCGGGCGCACGCCGATGCTGACGAAACCCAGGGCGGCGATGGCCATGATGGTCGAGGCGGCGCCAAAGGCGGCGATGGTCAGGAGCAGCGGCGCCAGCTGCGGCCAGAGATGGCGGCGGACGATGTAGACAGGCCCGAAGCCCAGTAGCCCGCTGGCGGCCACCGCCGGCGAGGCCAGCACGGTGCGCGCCAGCGCCCGGGTCATACGGAAATACTCCACCCAGAGCACCAGGGCCACGGCGCTGTAGAGGGCGACGAAGGAGCCGGGAAACACCGCGACGATCAGCAGCACCAGCAGCAGACCCGGCAGGGCCAGGAACAGCTCGGCCAGCCCGCCCAGCAGCTTGTCGACCAGGCCGCCCTTCCAGGCGGCCAGGATGCCCAGCAGCACGCCGGGAATGGCGGCGGTGCAGACGCTGATAAAGGCCAGCCCCAGCGAAAAGCGGATGGCCACCGCCAGCCTCGCCAGCATGTCGCGACCCAGGTGATCGGTGCCCAGGGGATAGGCGCTGCTGGGCGCCGCCAGGATCGCCTCATAGTCCTGACGAGCAATATCGCCCGGCCAGAGCAGCGGGGTGAGTACGGCGAAGGCGATCAGCGTCGCCAGCAGGCCCAGGCCGAGACCGCGCGCGGAGGATTTGGCCGGAGGCGCCGCCGCAGCGAGGGTAGCGTCGAGATTCATGCGTTTCTCCCGCGCGGATCTATCAGGTGGTTGGCGAGATCGACCAGGGTATTGAGGACGACGAACAGCAGCCCCATCGCCAGGGCGGTACCCTGCACCATGGGCACGTCGCGCTGGACGATGGCGTGGACCAGTCCGTGGCCGATGCCCGGCCAGGCGAACAGCGTCTCCACCACCACCACACCCTCGATGAGATACACCAACTGCACGCCCAGGTAGGTCACCACCGGCACGCCGATATTGCGCAGGCCATGGCGCAGGAAGACACTGGCGCCTCTCAGGCCCTTGAGGCGACCGAAGCGGTAGTAGGCGGACGCGGCGACCTCCACCGTGGCGTCCCGAGCGACCCGCGACGACACCGCGGCCAGTCCCAGCGCCAGGGTCAGCGTAGGCAGGACGCTGTGCCAGAAGCTGCCGTGGCCGGCCGCCGGGAAGAGCTGCCAGGAAATGGCGAACAGCAGCACGAAGATCACGCCCAGGACGAATTGTGGCAGCGCGCGGAGCGCGATCGTCAGCACCAGCAGGCCGCGGTCCAGCAGACTCCCCGGACGCAGACCGGCCACCACGCCCAGCGGCGGGCCCAGTAGCAGCGACAGGCAGACGGCGCCAATGGCCAGGCGGATGGAGCTGCCCAATTCGTGGGCGACGACGTCCATCACCGGCTTGCCGGAGACCAGGGAATGGCCGAGATCCAGGGTCAGCAGATCGCCGATCCAGGCAAAGAAGCGCCACAGCAGGGGCTGATCCAGATTCAGCTCGGCCCGCACCGCCGCGGCCGCAGCGCTATCCACCAGGTCGTAGCCGTAACGCCCGGCCGCGATGCGGTAGGCGGCATCGCCCGGCAGCAGATTCATGAACAGGAAGGTGAGACCGCCGACCAGCAGGGCGACCAGCCCCGCCTGCAGCAGGCGAAAGGCGAGCAGGCGGGTCATGGGGTCCACCGCAGCCTGCTCAGGCCGAAGGTGCGCTCGAAGGGATCAATGGCGGCGCCTTCGACGGCATTGGACACGGCCATCGTCTGGCGATACCAGGCCACCGGAATCACCGGCAGGTCCCTTTGCACCTGCGCCATGGCCGCATAGCGCTGGCGCTGTTGCTCGGCCGGATCGTCGCTGGCCAGCAGCGCGGCCAGGGCCTGGTCGAAGGCCGGATTCTTCCAGCCCAGCGGACCCCATTCCGCACCGCCGTGGCCGAAGTCATTGAGCAGGGTGACCAGTGGATCAGGTACCAGGGCGAAGTTGCGGCCATAGAGTGCCAGTTGCAGCGAGCCATCGGTGTGCGCGGCCGGGATGGCACTGGAGTTCTGCACCGCGACCTCCACGTCCACGCCCACTTCGCGCAACTGCGCCTGCAGCGCGGTGGCGATCAGCGGCAGCTCGGGGCGATCCGAATAGGTCAGCAGCCTGAGCCTGAGCGGCGTGCCGTCCTTTTGCAGGATGCCATCGGATCCCGGTGTCCAGCCCTGCCCGGCCAGCAGCGTGCGCGACGCTGCCGGATCATAGGCAAGCGGCGCCAGCTCGGGGTCGTGCCAGGCAGGCACATTCCTGGCAAACAGCTGAGTCGCTCCGGTACCCGGCGCGCGCAACACGGCAGCGGCGACGCCTTCGCGCTGGATGGCCAGGCTGAGCGCCTGCCGTACTTCCACCGGCGCGGTGGCGCCGGCACCGGAGTTGGGGGTCAGCAGCACCACCCGCGGGACCGGCTCGATCAGCACCCTGAGACTGCGGGAGCGCTTGAGGCGGGCGATGCTGGGCGGATCGAGCTGGAACACCAGCTCGGCATCGCCGCTCTCGGCCATCAGGGTGCGGGTCTCACCGCGGCCCGCGGCCAGGTAGGAGGTCCTGGCGATCTCCGGCTTGGCGCCCCAGTAGCCCGCGAAGCGCTCGGCAGCCAGGCGTTGCGGCGGTTCCAGTAGGGTCAGCTGGTACGGCCCCGTGCCGATGATCTGCTGTACCTTGCCTTCGACGTCGTAGGCGGCCGGCGCCAGGATGTTGGTGGAGGAATGCGCCAGCAACGCCAGCAAGGGCTTGAAGGGTTTCGCCAACCGGATCACCACCTCGTTGCCGTCAGCCGTGACCGACGCCATACCCGCCTGCCTGAGCACCCCGGGCTTACCCCGCGCCGCATTGAGGGCAGCTGCCGCAGCCTCGGCCGTGAGTTCGCTGCCGTCATGGAACCTCACCCCCTGGCGCAGGGTGAGCCGCCAGGTCAGGCCATCCGCCGATTCGGTCCAGCGCACTGCCAGGCCAGGGATTGGCTGGCCCTGGGCATCGGCTTCGAGCAGCGTCTCGGTGATCTGCATGCGCTGGAAGACGAAGCCGGAAATCGACGGGTCCAGCCCACCGATCTCGAAGGGGCCGACCACATCGAAGACGCGTTCCTCCGCGCTGGACAGCGTCGGCACCAAGGTGACCAGGGTCGCCAACGCCGAAGCGGTCAGCGCTGAACGAAGGGTGCGGGATACCGGCATGACAGTCCTTAGCAAAGCGAAAACGCCGATACCCGCTACCGAAAGCAACGCATCGACCAAGCCAATGAAGGCGCACGTTATATCATAACGTTTTCGTGATAAGCCAAGACCTATCTGTGATGGCAACATCCTGAAACAGCTGAAGAATTTGTCGCGGAGCGGCGGCAGGCGATCGGGTCCAGACCGATTGGTCGTAGGCCGAGGTACTCGCCCCCACGGAAAGTGCTGGCGAGAAGGGAATCGAATGCCAGGTGATAGCGCAGACTGGACGGCCGTTGGCCGCCCTGCCCTGCGTCGCCGATCTCTACTCAGGCGGCCACGTTCAAGGTGCTGCCCGTGGCAATGCTGCTGCCGTTGCTGCCAATACTCTGGTACTGGCGCAATACCGCCTGGACCAGTTGCGTATAGGGGCTCGACGACGCCTGAGCGCTGGAATCGGCCTCGCTGTCCCCTTGCCCGTTCGCCTGCGGCGGTGGCGGCATGCGCGGACGCGCTGAACCGCCCGGTCCGGCGACGCTGGAATCGCCGGATTCCTCTGCGCCCCTTTGTCCCTGGGGTCCACCGGGCGGCGGTGCGAAGGCCGAAGCGAATTCGCTTTCGTCGACGCTGCCATCGCCATCCTGGTCGAGCATGCCGAGCAGCTTGTCGACGTCGATCGCCCCGCTCTCGTCGGTATTCGTCTGGGTATCGCTCGCCGCGCTGGCGGCGGTGGTAAGTTCGCTCTTGCTGATGGCGCCGTCGCCATCGCTGTCGAGCTTGCCGAACAGCGTCTTCAACGGATTGCCGTCTTCACCTCCGCTGACGCTATTTCCGGACGCTGTCGTAGCTGTGCCTCTGATCGCGCTGGCACTGCTGTAGTAGCTGGAGTAGCCACTGCCTATTCCGCTGATCATGGATGTCTCTCCCGGGAAATGCGGACATCAGTGTTCCGCTCCGCCCAGTATCCGCCGGGCAGATGTCAGCCATTTGGTCACTTTGTATGCCCGGCGATACATCAGGGGCGTGGCAGCACCACCTGGCAGGTCAGGCCGCCGCCGGGCGTTTCCCCGAGGGTCAGCTCGCCGCCCATGTGCGCCGCCGCTTCCCGGGCGATGGCCAGTCCCAGCCCGGTCCCACCAGAGGATCGATTGCGCGAGCCCTCCAGGCGATAGAAGGGTTCGAACACAGCTTCCCGATACTGGGCCGGTATCCCCGGCCCGCGGTCGAGGATGGAGATCAGCAGCCGCTCCGGCTGCTCGCTCAGGCGGATCTCGGCCTGGCCGGCGTAGCGCAGGGCGTTCTGCAGCAGATTGCCCAGGCAGGAGCGCAATGCCATAGGCGCCACCTTCCACGGCTGGCAGCTGCCCTCGACAGCGACCTGGGCGCCCTCCTCGGCCGCGTCTTCGGCCATGGCCTCGACCAGCGCCTGAACGTCGCAGAGGATGGGGCGCTCCTGACGGTGCTGTTCGCGGAGGTACTTCAGGGTGCCGTCGAGCAACTCGATCATGTCATCCACGTCCTGGCTGACCCGGGCATGCAGGCGCGGATCGTCGATGTCCTCGATGCGCAGCTTCACCCGCGCCAGGGGCGTGCGCAGGTCATGGGAGATGGCCGTGAGCATGCGCCCACGCTGCTGGAGCTGTTGGAGCAGATGCTGGTGCATGCGGTTGAGCGCCCGTGCGGCCTCGCGGGTCTCCCAGGGCCCGGTGACGGGAATGGGCGAGCCATCGAGGTTGTGGCTCAAATGTTCGGCGGTTTCGGTCAATTGGCGCAGCGGCCGAGTCAGCAACCGTGCACCGAGCCAGGCGGCGATCACCAGCGAGCCCAGTTGGAAGATCAGCGGGCCGCCCAGAAACCACTCGATGCGCCGCCAGACGCCGGGCTCCCGGTGCGGGAAAGGCCCGGGCGGCGGTGGCCGATCGAAGGCGGCTTCGCCCTCCATGGGTGGCGGCGGTGGCGGCGGTCGCTCGCCGAGTCCATGCCGAAACCAGAAGAAAGCCAGCAGGTGGCCCAGCAGAATGGCCAGCAGAAAGACCGCGAACAGGCGGGCGAACAGCGTATCCAGGCGACGCACGGCTAGTGCCCTACCTGCCTGGCATCGAACAGATAGCCCTCGCCGCGCACCGTCTTGATCAACTGCGGCGCGCGGGGATCGTCGCCCAGCTTGCTGCGCAGCCGCGACACCTGCAGATCGATGCTGCGATCGAAGGCCTCGATCGCCCTGCCGCGGGTGGCGTCGAGCAACTGCTCGCGGCTCAGGACCTGGCGCGGCTGCTCGATGAAGACCCACAGCAGCCGCACCTCGGCATTGGACAGGGGTACCATCATCCCGGCCGGCGAGTGCAGCTGATGCAGGACGCCATCGAGTTTCCAGCCATCGAAGCTGATACTGGTCCGCGGCGCCTTGCGCTGGGGCACGCGGCCATCCTGGGTCCGGCGCAGCACCGACTGGATCCGCGCGACCAGTTCCCGGGGCTCGAAGGGCTTGGCCATATAGTCGTCGGCGCCCAGCTCCAGGCCAATGATGCGATCCGCCGGCTCGCACTGGGCGGTCAGCATCAGGATGGGAATGCCACTGTCGCGCCGCAGCGAACGACAGAGGGAAAGCCCGTCCTCCCCTGGCAGCATCAGATCCAGCACCACCAGATCGAAGGCCTCCTCCGCCAGCGCCCGGCGCATCTCCAGGCCGTCACCCACCCCCCGGGCGTTGATGCTGAAACGCGCCAGATAGCCGCAGATCAACTCACGGATCGACGGATCGTCATCCACCAGCAGGATGCGCGAGGTCCAGCGCGGGGATTCGGATGACAGCGACATCGGGGCTACCTGAACAGTCGGACGATCTGGAAGTGCATGCTAGCCGCTCCGCCCGCGAGGCAGCTACGGGCTGGCATGTAGCCTTGTGTAAAGGTGGTCAAGGGGTGGATACGGAAGACGAGGCCGGCCAGGCCCTTGAACCCCGCGCCAGTCGAGAGGGCGTTCGCCTACCAGAGTAATCGCGATTGCGAAGCCGCCCGTTCGATGGTAAATCGGACAGATCGCCCTCGCTGCCGTGGTTGTCCCAGGCAATGGCGCCGTCAAGTACAGCACTTCCGGGCCTATTGCGGCTCAGCACTGGTTGGGCTAACGCCCGGCCACCTTTGTTGCGCCTCCTTTCGGAACGCCTTCCTTGACGAGCAGATCAGCCGTATTGGCCAGCCCTGAAACCAATCCCGAGCCCGTCGCGCTCAATGTCCTGCTGCAAGCCTGCGGCCAGGGCAATCGCCTGGCCTTCGAAACGCTCTACCGCGTGACCTCGAGCAGGCTGTTCGGCGTCTGCCTGCACTACGTGGGAGACCGTGCGGAGACGGAAGAGGTCCTGCAGGAGGCCTATACCGCCATCTGGCTCAAGGCCGGTACCTTTGACGCCACACGTTCCAGCGCCCTGACCTGGATGGCGACCCTGGCGCGACACAAGGCCATCGATCGACGTCGCGCCCAGCATCGTCACGAGCCGCTCGACAGCCTGGCCGAGTGGCCGGCAACCCAGTCCGTCGCCGAAGATTTCGAAGCCCATCGCCAGCGTCGCCAGATCGAGCTCTGCCTGAAAACCCTGGGCAAGGACCAGCAGACCTATATCCGGGTCGCCTTTTTCGAGGGCTATTCCTATGCCGAACTGGCCGCCCGCCACAGTATCGCGCTCGGCACGATGAAAAGCTGGATTCGGCGTGGCCTCCTGCAACTGCGCGCGTGCCTGGGCCTATGAACGACAAGGAGATCCCACCTTCCGAGCGACAGGCGCTGCTCGTCGCGGAATACGCCCTGGGCGTACTGTCCGCGGAAGAACGCCTGCAGGTGGAAGAGCTCGTGCGGCAGGATCCCGAACACCAGGCGCAACTGGCGGCCTGGCAACGGCATTTCGCCGACTGGCTCAACGAGTTTCCGGTCGTCGAACCGCCGGCTCACGTCTGGCAAGGTATCCAGCAACGGCTCTTCCCGACGGAGGAACCGGCAGCCAGCCCAGGCCGCCGCTGGAACAACCCGCGCCTGTGGCGCTGGACGACCGGGCTGGCGCTGGCCGCCACCCTCGTGCTGGCGCTGCTTGTGCTAGTGCGTCCGGTCCAGGTTGCGGCGCCCGCCCTGCTCGCCCGACTGGAACAGAGCAACGGCAGCCTGGCGTTCAGCGTCACCCTGCAGGGCGACGGCAGACAACTGCTGTTCGTGCCCACCGGCAAGCCGGATTGGCCAGACAGGAGCGCCGAGGCCTGGATCATCACGACGGATGGCAAGCCCCACTCGCTGGGCCTGCTCGACGACGCCAAGGGCGTAACCCTGCCCGTGCCCGCCGGACTCGCATCGGCACTGACGCCAGGGACGGTACTGGCGGTCTCCCTTGAGCCGCCAGCCGGTTCGCCGACAGGCTTGCCGACGGGACCGGTCATCGCCCAGGGAAAAATAATCGCGCTTTGATGCATCCGTTTGCCGGGCTGCTCCGTACATTCATCACCCTCATCCGGAGGGCCGAAGAACTCAGGAGACGCAACATGCACACCTTGCTCAAGCGTATCGCCGTGGTAGCCAGTCTCGCGATCCTAGGTGCCACCGCCCCGCTCAGCTTCGCTGCCGATACCGTCATGGTCGGTGGCGCGCCCATGTACCCCTCCAAGACCATCGTCGAGAACGCGGTCAACTCCAAGGACCACACCACGCTGGTGGCGGCCGTCAAGGCGGCGGGCCTGGTCGACACCCTCAACGGCAGCGGTCCCTTCACCGTCTTCGCCCCGACCAACGAAGCCTTTGCCAAGCTGCCCGCCGGCACCGTCGATACCCTGGTAAAGCCCGAGCACAAGGCCGACCTGACCAAGATCCTGACCTACCACGTGGTGCCCGGCACCCACACCGCCAAACAACTGATGGCCGAGGCCAAGATGCATGGCGGCATGACCAAGCTGAAAACCGTCCAGGGCGAAGACCTGACCGTGAAGCTGCATGACGGCAAGCTCTGGCTGGTCGACGCCAAGGGCGGCAAGGCCGCCGTCACCATCGCCGACGTGATGCAGTCCAACGGCGTGATCCACGTGGTCGATACCGTGCTGATGCCGAAGTAAGCGGCAGGCGGTATGCGGACACCTGTGAGGGGTGTCCGCTTCTATTTGACATCGACTGGCGGGCGGTTGCCACTTCCATCGCAAGCCATGCCAGACCGCATTCCGGCTAGTCAGCTACGCAAGACGCGCCCGGCTCTCGTACCTCCTGGATGCTCGACGAAATAACCATCTGCGAAGTCAAAAGGCAGCTTAGATGCGATCATGCCGCCGACCAGCGTACATAGATGGAGATTTCGATGAAGCGGAGCACCTGGACCCTCTGGGCTATTGTAGGGGCGGGACTGGCTTTTGTAGCGGTAGACCAACTGATTAAGCTCGCTGCATTGGCTCAACTTGCGGCAATCTCCTATCGGCTTGGCACCTCCAGCCTATGGATGGATGTGGTCCTGAGTCTGAATCCTGGCGCCTTCCTCAGCATCGGTCAGGATCTGCCACAGACAGTGAAATCAGTGATATTCCTTTGCGCACTGGCAGCTGTGGCAGGCGTTATCTACTGGGCGCTCTCGCATTGGCAGCAGTCCCCAGGTCGCTCGGCGGCGTTGTATCTGATCGCTCTTGGAGGCGGTTCGAACCTCATCGATAGATGCTTTCGCGATGGCCACGTTGTCGACTACCTGGTCCTGAACCTAGGTTCACTCCATACGGGCGTTTTCAACCTCGCAGACGTAGCGATCATGGCAGGTGTAGCCTACCTGGCCCTGTCAGGATTTTCGAAAGAACAGAAGGCGCTAGCCTGATCTGCGAAGACGACGACCAGCACGGTAACTGCAGGGCTGCTCGCGAGAGCCACGACGCCATGCGGGCCTTCTGCCACGACATCTACAGCGCTAAAAAGCAGGAGGCCATTGCCGGCGGTGGCGACAACGTGAAGGACCTGCGCCACACCTTCGCCTACCAACTCGTCCCGGGCCGTCCTGAGCTCATGCCCGAACTCACCTACCCCCTGCAGGGCGTGAAGGCCGAGTATCTGGTACGGAGGAAGCGCGCAGCACAGCTTCATCGCAGACGGCGGCTACACCATCCGCCTCGAGCTGGAAGCCAAGCTGCCGGAAGCTAGACCGCCAGCTGATACATGTGTATTTTCGTATATACGGATTTTCATATATTCAAGGCTCCGGCTATGTCCCCCACCAGCTTCTTCAAATGTCTCGCTGACGATACGCGCGGGCGCATCATGCTCATGCTCTGCGCCGAAGCGGAATTGTGCGTGTGCGAACTCATCCACGCGCTCGATGACAGCCAGCCGAAAGTCTCACGCCACCTTGCGCAGCTACGCGCCTGCGGATTGCTTGAGGATCGGCGCCAAGGACAGTGGATCTACTACCGGCTGCACCCCCAACTACCCGCCTGGGCCCGGGAGGTTCTGGAGCTGACGCTCAGGACAAACCTGCCGTGGGTACAGCCTCAGATGGATCGCCTCGCCGCAATGGACAGCCGGCCTACCAGGCAGGCTGCTTGCTGCCCGCCAGGCGCGGTGGAGACCGCGTCATGCTGATTGCTGCATCGATCTTCGTTCTGACCCTGGTACTGGTGATCTGGCAACCGAGAGGGCTTGGCGTGGGCTGGAGCGCAGCGGGCGGTGCGGTACTGGCGCTACTGACGGGCACCGTCAGCCTGGCCGACGTCCCCGTTGTCTGGAACATCGTCTGGAATGCGACGGCTACCTTCATCGCCGTGATCATCATCAGCCTGGTGCTGGATGAAGCGGGCTTTTTCGAGTGGACAGCGCTCCATGTCGCCCGCTGGGGACGCGGCAACTCAGGCAGGCTGTTCGCCTACATGATCCTGCTGGGCGCAGTCGTGTCCGCCCTGTTCGCCAACGACGGCGCAGCCCTCATCCTGACACCCATCGTGATCGCCATGCTGGTAGCGCTGCGCTTCAGTCCGGCCTCGACGCTTGCCTTCGTCATGGCTGCGGGCTTCATCGCCGATACGGCCAGCCTCCCACTGGTGGTGTCCAACTTGGTCAACATCGTCTCCGCTGACTTCTTTCAGATCGGCTTCGGCGAATACGCCTCGATCATGTGGCCGGTCAATATCGTCAGCGTCGCCGCGACGCTATTGATGCTGTGGCTGTTCTACCGCAAGGACATCCCGGCGTCTTACGACCCGCACGCGCTCGAACAGCCGCAGAACGCCATTCGCGATCGCGCTACCTTCCATGCGGGATGGTGGATCCTGGGTTTCCTCCTGGTCGGGCTATTCGCCCTGGAGCCGCTCGGGATTCCGATCAGTGCAGTGGCAGCGGTCTGTGCAGCTGTGCTGCTCGTCATCGCCGGCAAGGGATCGGTCATCTCCACACGCCAGGTACTGGCCAATGCCCCCTGGCAGGTCGTGCTCTTCTCGCTGGGCATGTACCTGGTGATCTACGGCCTGCGCAATGCGGGGCTCACCGAAGCCCTTTCCTCCCTGCTCAACACCTTCGCCAGTCATGGCCTGTGGTCGGCCACCCTGGCCACCGGCCTCACCGCTGCGCTGCTCTCCTCGATCATGAACAACATGCCCAGCGTCTTGATCGGCGCCCTGTCCATCCAGGGCAGTGAGGCCAGCGGGGTCGTCCAGCAGGCCATGATCTACGCCAACGTCATCGGGTGCGATCTGGGTCCGAAGATCACGCCGATCGGCAGCCTGGCCACCCTGCTCTGGCTCCACGTCCTGGCCCAGAAAGGCATCCGGATCACCTGGGGCTACTACTTCCGAGTGGGCTGCGTGCTCACCTTTCCCATCCTGATCGCCACCCTCGCCGCCCTGGCCGTGCGCCTCAGCATTCATCCGTAGGAGAAGCCATGAAAGTCCTCTTTATGTGCACGGCCAATAGCTGCCGCAGCGTTCTGTCTGAAGGTCTCTTCAACCACCTTGCGCCTGCTGGCTGCTTTGCCGTGAGCTCAGGCAGCTTTCCTAGCGGACGGTTGAACCCTATCGCGGTCCAGACGCTGGAGGGCCTGGGCATCGATACCTCCGGCCTCTACAGCAAAGGGTCCGAGACCTTTGAAGGCAACCCGCCAGACATCGTCATCACGGTCTGTGACAAGGCAGGAGGCGAGCCCTGCCCGGTCTTCTTTGGTCCCTCGATAAAAAGCCACTGGGGCTTGGCGGATCCTTCTGACGTTGTCGGCAATAATGACCAGGTCCAGGCCGCGTTCGATGCAGCGGTGGCTCAGATCCGCAGAAGACTGGACGCCTTTTTCCGTCTAGACCCGAACGCCTTGAGCCCAGCGCAACTGAAGCAGGCGCTCGATGAGATCGGAGAGATCCAATGAGCGCCACTCTCGAAACCAACCCCAACCTGGACGAATCGCTATTCGACGTTCCTACCGTCGATAAGCTCTCCGAGCCGGAACAGCTTCAGCACAAGCCGCGCATCCTGCTGCTGTACGGATCGAATCGGGAGCGCTCCTTCAGCCGGCTGCTGGTTGAGGAAGCAGCCCGAATCCTGCAGCTCATGGGCGCCGAGACGGCGGTCTTCAATCCATCCGGCCTGCCGCTGCCTGACGACGCGCCGGTAGAGCATCCCAAGGTTCAGGAGCTTCGCGATCTGGTGCTCTGGTCCGAAGGGCAGGTGTGGTGCTCCCCCGAGCGCCATGGCTCGATGTCAGCGGTATTCAAGGCGCAGATCGACTGGATTCCGCTCACGCTGGGCGCGGTACGGCCTACCCAAGGCAAGACGCTCGCAGTCATGCAGGTCAGTGGCGGATCCCAGTCGTTCAACACGGTGAACCAGCTGCGGGTCCTCGGCCGCTGGATGCGCATGGTGACCATCCCCAACCAGTCATCGGTCCCCAAGGCGTTCCTGGAATTCGACGAGGCGGGCCGCATGAAACCCTCTGCCTACTACGACCGGGTGGTGGACGTCATGGAGGAGCTGATGAAATTCACGCTTCTCACCAGAGGCCGGGACGCCTACCTGGTTGACCGCTACTCCGAGCGCAAGGAGAGCGCAGAAGCGCTTTCAGCGCGGGTCAATCAGCGCTCGATCTGATCGACGGCCTTTCAACCTGTCCGCGGCAACTTACCCCACCTGGTCGTATACCCTCGCGACAACAGCTCCCGCCGCATCTGCCACCCCGGATCGGCGGGCACCCGCCCCACGTGCAGCGCCGCCCGTATCGCGCATTGATCCGGTCCACCACCCGCATCCGCTCGCTGGGCCGCCCCTGCCCGGCCGGGGCGGAGAGATCCGGCGTGAACTCGTCCGTCTGCACGATGCTGCCCAGCACCACCGCGCACTTCGAGTAGGCGGAGCCCTCGCGATAGATGGGGTACAACCGGGCCAGAGCGGCCTGCACCAGGAGCCAGGTGTCATCGGTCGGGTGCGCGAGCTGGATACACAGGCTGCGGTAGTAGCGGTGCTCCCCGGGTTCGTGCTGGCCGGTCTGCACGCTCACCAGCGCCAGCGTTCCGGTGCTGGATATCCCGACGCCGATGGGCATATGCACTCGCGTCAGGCTCTAACGGTCCAGCCCCCAGGACACCAAGCATGCCGATGAGGTCCGCCCAGCACTTGTCGATCGAATACGCCTCCACGTCCGGCACCATCCCCTGGATGGTCCGCATCACCCGGTTCGAGACGTCGGCATAGAGCTCGAAGTTGAAACTGAGGAAGACCCCGTTGTGCTCTGGACACGCGCCATCTCTCACTTTCTCATCGATACTTAAAGGGTCCGCTTCCAATCGGATGCCTGGCTTTCCTGATAGACTCGGCCTTCATCCCGCACTATGCGTAGTTGGGCCGTATCGCCAGCACCCCGTGCTTGCGGCGGAGTGACGCTATCGTCCCTGCTTCGCCTAGCTACATGACCTTTTAGGCTTGCTACGTTGTAGCAATGCGGCTGCCAAAACCGGCTGAAATGTAGCAAAAGAGCCTAGAACAGACTTATCCAAATGCTTGCCGAAACCGCCTCAAACCCAGCAACCACGCGTCCTGAGCCGTCCCGCCGCTTCTCTGTGGCGCCCATGATGGATTGGACGGACCGTCACTGCCGCTATTTTCACCGCCTGCTTTCCCAGCATGCCCTGCTCTATACCGAGATGGTCACCACCGGTGCCTTGCTGCACGGCGATGCCCAGCGCTTCCTTTGTCATGACGAGACCGAGCATCCCCTGGCGCTGCAACTGGGCGGCAGCGTGCCGGCCGAATTGGCCGCCGCGGCGCGGCTGGGTGAGCAGGCGGGGTATGACGAGATCAACCTGAATGTCGGCTGCCCCAGTGACCGGGTGCAGAACAACATGATCGGTGCCTGCCTGATGGCCTATCCCGAGCGGGTGGCCGACAGCGTCAAGGCCATGCGCGATGCGGTGGCCATTCCGGTGACGGTCAAGCACCGCATCGGCATCTCCGCGCAGGATAGCTACGAGGCCCTGCGGGACTTTGTCGGCCAGGTCGCCGAGGCCGGTTGCCGTAGCTTCACAGTGCACGCGCGCATCGCCATCCTCGAAGGGCTGTCGCCCAAGCAGAATCGCGAGATCCCGCCGCTGCGCTACGACGTGGCCGCGCAGCTGGTGCAGGATTTCCCGGATCTCGAATTCATCTTGAATGGCGGCATCAAGACCCTGGACACCTGCCGCGAGCAGCTGGAGGTCTTCGATGGGGTGATGCTGGGTCGCGAGGCCTATCAGAATCCCTATCTGCTGGCCGAGGTGGACGCCGCGCTCTACGGCTGCGCGCGCCCGCAACTGACCCGCCATGACGTCATGCTGCAGCTGCGGCCCTATGTCGAGGCGCATCTGCAACAGGGTGGGCTCATCCACCACGTTACTCGCCATATCCTGGGCCTGGCGCAGGGCTTTCCCGGCGCGCGGCGCTTCCGTCAACTGCTGTCCACCGATCTGCATCGCAGCCCTGAACCGCTGCGCCTGTATGACGAGGCCACTGAACTTCTCAGGGGCCACTGAGTCACGTCTCCACGATGTCCATTCGTTAACCGAAGGAAAGACCTGCCATGAGCAAGCTGGAACAACTCAAGCAATACACCACGGTCGTCGCCGATACCGGCGATCTGGACGCCATCGCCCGCCTCAAGCCCTACGACGCCACCACCAACCCCTCGCTGCTGCTCAAGGCCGCTGCCCTGCCCCGCTACGAAGAACACCTGCAGGCCGCCTTCAGCGGCGCCAAGGGTGACATCGGTCTGGCCTGCGATCGCTTCGCCGTCGCCGTCGGTGGCGAGATCCTCAAGCTGATCCCCGGTCGCATCTCCACCGAGGTGGACGCGCGTCTGTCGTTCGACACCGCCGCCACCCTGGATCGCGCCCATCGCCTGATCGAGCTGTACGAGAAGGCCGGCATCGGCAAGGACCGCGTGCTGATCAAGATCGCCTCCACCTGGGAAGGCATCCGCGCCGCCGAGCAACTGGAGAAGGAAGGCATCCAGACCAACCTGACCCTGCTGTTCTCCTTCGCCCAGGCCGCCGCCTGCGCCGAAGCTGGCGTGTTCCTGATCTCGCCCTTCGTCGGTCGCATCTACGACTGGTACAAGAAGGCCGAAGGCCGTGACTACGAAGGCGCGGAAGACCCGGGCGTGAAGTCCGTGACCCGCATCTACCAGTACTACAAGGCCAATGGCTACGACACCGTGGTCATGGGTGCCAGCTTCCGTAACCTGAACCAGATCGAGCAACTGGCCGGCTGTGATCGCCTGACCATCAGCCCCGAGTTGCTGCAGCAGCTGTCGGAAGCCCAGGGCGACCTGCCGCGCGTGCTGAACCCCGACAGCACCGGTGGCGAGCCCAAGCAGCAGCTGAACGAGGCTGCCTTCCGCTGGGCGCACAACGAAGACGCCATGGCCACCGAGAAGCTGGCCGAAGGCATTCGCCAGTTCGCGCGCGATCAGGAAAAGCTGGAAGTGCTGCTGCCCGGCAAGCGCTAAGCGATAATTCGGTCAGTGCCTTTCGAGGGCACTGACCAGATCGCGAAAGGCGTTGCGGTTGGATTCATTGAGGCCCATCAACACCCGATGGGCTTCCAGCACGCGACTGCGCACCTCGGTTTCGGACTGGTCTTGCGGGGGCAGGTCGGTCAGGCAATCCGGGCAAGGCAGGATCGTCTCGACGATGTTGAACACCTGATCGAAACCCATGGAGTCCAGCAGGCGCAGGATATCCGGGTTGCTGGTGGTCAGCATGGGCAGCAGCCCGATGCGCTGCCGCGACAGGATCGACAGCTTGGCTAGCAGGCCCAGGGTGGTGCTGTCGATGCTCTGCGTCTCGGTCAGGTCGATGACGATGGACGAGAAATTCAACGACGAGAAGATGTGCTCGATGGTCGCGTCCAGCGCCGAGCACAGGGTCAGACGCACCTCGCCGGTAAACTTCAGGACGAAGGTGCCATCCTGCTCGGCAAATTGGATTTTTCCGGTGCTCATGCCAGGTTCCTGCTCAACACCAGCAAAGCGATATCGTCGGGCATCTCGGTGACGGATGCCAGATTCAGGGCTTCGCTCAGGCCTGCCAGTGTACCGCCGGCGCGGCGGACGTAGTCGGGCAAGCTGTGTTCTTTCTCTTTCAAATTGTCTCCCGGCAGCAGGTCGAAGATGCCATCCGAAAAGAGGGTCAGGCTGAAACGCTCGGGCAGATCCATCTGGTGGTCATTGTAGGTCGCCTCCTGGAACAGGCCAACCGGCAGCCCCTTGCCGACCAGGAATCGCGTTTCTTCCGGGGTGTGCAGGACCGGCAGCGGCAGATGGCCACCGATGCTGTACGCCAGAGTACCTGTGGTTTCGTCGATGACGCCACCCAACATGGTCACGTGCTTGCCCAATTTGCAATCCAGTAGACCCCGGTTGATGTGGCCGAGCACATCCGAGGGCTTGAATTCGGGCAGGGTGCCGTTGCGCTTGGACTCGTAGAGCAGGCGCGTGGTCATGAACTTGAGCAGCACGGTCACGAAGGCCGATGAAGCGCCATGGCCGGAAACGTCGGCCAGGTAGAAGGCGACGCGGTGCTCGTCGATGCGAAAGTAGTCGACGAAGTCGCCGGACAGATACAGCGACGGGATGATCTCGTGGGCGAAGTTCAGCCCTTCGGTTTCCCAGGGCGTCACCGGCAGCATGTTCATCTGCACGTGACGTCCGGCGTTCTGGTCTTCCTGCAGCAGGCTCAGACTGGCCTGTAGCTCGCGATTGGTGTTTTCCAGCTTGACCCGGTAGCGATCGTTTTCCAGGCGCAGGCGGGCGCGATCCAGGGCACGGTTGACCGAGTGCTCGAGCACGATTAGGTCTTCCAGCGGCTTGATCAGGTAATCGGCGGCGCCCAGGCGCAGGGCTTCCACGACATCACTCATGACGCCGGCGCCGGACAGCACCAGCACGGGCGTATCGATGGACAGCTCGCTGATGCGGCGCAGCAGCGTCAGCCCGTCGACCTGCGGCATGCGCAGGTCGCAGATGATGAGGTCGGGCTGTTCGCGCTCGAATATTTCCAGGCCCTGCTGGCCATTGCTGGCCTGCAGGACGTTGAAGCCACTGTCTTCGAGATAGTCGGCGAGACTGAGGCGAACCACCTCGTCATCGTCAATGATCAAGAGCGTGGCAGGCGAATTAGACATAGAGGATCCAGGCATGCACCCGAACGGCAATCCGGCGGACACTATCCGACACGGGCCACGGTGATTACGACACGGCGGAGACACTACTCCCATCCACCGGGGCGTTCAAGCTTGCCAACCGGATGGAATTTCTTTACAGGGTGCCGTTATGGAGTTTATACCTCCAGCAACCCGTCATCCATCCTCCCAAGCAGTAGGATTGCCATGAGTACCATCGACCGTTCTTACAGTGAAAAGCGCGACTTCATTCGCATGCATGTCGACTCCAAGGCCGTATTGAAGGTCGGCGACGCCTCCTTCGAGGCGCGCTGCGTCGATCTGTCCAGCACCGGCTTCCAGATCGAGGCCGCCACCAGCCTGCAGATCGGCGACAAGGTGACCGTGCTCATTCCCTCCAGCCATGCCGAACTCCCCGGCCTGGAAGCCGATACCGAAGTCCTGCGCGTCCAGGCGACGAACTCCGGCAAGCAGCTGCTCGGCCTGTCCGTGCTGGAAATGCGCTAGAGGCTTCGATCCCCAATAAAAAAGGCAGCCTACGGGCTGCCTTTTTTATTGGGCGGGGACTAGAAGTCGTCGACCACCTGGCCATCCTTGACCTTGAATTCGCGGGTCTGCAGGTAGGCATTGCGGATGAAGACGTACTTGTCGCCGGTGATCAGCCGCTCGGCCTGCAGCAGACCGGCACGGGTGTCCACGGTGCTGAGGGCGAAGGCGCTGTTGCGCACGGCGACATCGTCGACATAGGGATAGGCGCTGGTGTAGCTGTCCGGGATGCGGCCGAGGCCATCACGCACACTGCTGGGGCCGAAGAATGGTAGGACCAGGTAGGGACCACTGTTCGCGCCCCACTTGCCCAGGGTCTGGCCGAAATCTTCGTCGTTGCGCTGCAGACCGGCCTTGGTGGCCACGTCGACCAGACCAAGACCGCCCAGGGTAGTGTTCATCAGCAGCCGCGCGGTATCTACCCCAGCGTGCTCCACCTTGCCTTGCAGCAGATCGTTGGCCAGGTTGCGCACGTCACCCAGGTTGTTGAAGAAGTTGCTCACCCCGGTCTGCACGAAGCCGGGCGTGAAGCGCTGATAGCCCTGAGCGACCGGCTTGAGGGCATAGGTATCCAGGGTATCGTTGAACACGAAGATCTTGCGGTTGAAGCCTTCCCAGGGATCGGGATTCTCGGCTTCGGCCGCCATCGCCTGACCGGCAAACGTCAGGGCCGTTGCAAGGAGCGCTCCCCAGACCCTGGAACCACGTCGCTCGACCGTCATCGCTTCTCTCCTCGTTGCACTCAGACGCCTGAAAGGCGCCGATTATAGTCATAGCTTTGCCAGTTTGGCTCAGGGCCAGGCGCTGTGACTCGATCTTTGACCCAAGGTTGCGGTCAAAGAATCCGAATACAGGAGAAACGCCCCATGACCACCTCTCATCTGCAGGAACAACTCGACCACCTCCGCCACCAGCTGGACCAGGATCCGCCCGCCTCGCCCGAGGACCGGGAAGAGCTGGAACTGCTGATCCGGGACATCGAATTCCAGCTGGCCAACGAAGACGCCACCCATACCCGGGATGGCAGCCTCGTGGAAGGCGTCAATCTGGCGGTGGAGCGCTTCGAGGTCAGTCACCCGACCATGGCCGGCACGCTGCGGTCGATCATGAACAGCCTGAGCAGCATGGGCATCTGATCACTGCCGGACGTAACGCTCTGCGGCGGGCTGGATGGCATCACTGCTTCGATAGGGATTGATGTCCAGCCCGCCACGCCGCACATAGCGGGCAAACACGGTCAGCTTCGCCGGCTTGAGCAGTCGCCACAGATCCAGATAGATGCGCTCGACGCACTGCTCGTGGAAATCCGCATGCTGGCGGAAGGCGACCAGGTAGCGCAGCAGACTGGCCGGTTCCAGCGCCAACCCCTCTTCATAGTCGATCACCACGGTACCCCAGTCCGGCTGGCCGGTGACCGGGCAGTTCGACTTGAGCAGGTGGCTGTAAAACTTCCGACTATCGCGCGCTTCACCCACGCGCAGCAGTTCGGCCTGCGGGTGGGCGTAGCGATCCAGGCTGATATCCAGATTGTCGACGCACTGGCCAGCGGGCCGTTGCACACCCCGTGCCGTCCAATCATCCAGGGATACCAGGCTGACACCGACGCTACCCCCGGCTGCAGCGCTCAGGTCCTTGACCAGCACGGCTTCGAGTTCGGCCAGGCTGGCGAACATCGACTGGTTCAGGGAGTTGAGGTACAGCTTGAAGGATTTGGACTCGATGATGTTCGGCGAATCGGCCGGGATGGCGAATTCGCCAATGGCCACGACCGGCTTGCCGGACGGCAGCAGCCAGGACAGTTCGTAGCAGGTCCAGACGTCCACCCCACGAAACGGCAGGTTCTGCCCGTCCAGCCCCAGCTCCGCCCACTTGGGCGCGCGCGGGATCGGATAGAGCAGCGACGGGGCGTACTGGCTGACGTACTCGGTGCTTTTGCCCAGGGGCGATTGTTCTACGCTATGCATGACGCTCTGACACTCATTGACGCATGCCGCGCCCGCTCACGAGCAGGCGGATGCTGACCAGATAAAGCACGACCACGGCGAACAGCATGAAGGCGATCGCCACCCCGATGCGGATATCGGACACCCCGAGGATGCCGTAGCGGAAGGCGTTGACCATGTGCAGGATCGGATTGATCAGGGACACCTTCTGCCAGAAGGCCGGCAGCAGGTCGATGGAGTAGAAGACCCCGCCCAGGTAGGTCAGCGGCGTCAGCACGAAGGTCGGCACGATGGAGATGTCGTCGAAGTTGCGCGCGTAGACGGCGTTGATGAAGCCGCCCAGGGCGAAAATCGCAGCGGTGAGGATAATCACCAGCAGCATGATGCCCAGGTGATGCACCTGCATGTGGGTGAAGAACAGCGACAGCACGCTGACGATCGCGGCCACGGCCAGACCGCGCAGGATGCCGCCCATGGCGTAGCCGATGAGGATGACGTGGGGCGACACCGGCGAGACCAGCAGTTCTTCCACCGAGCGCTGGAACTTGCTGCTGAAGAAGCTGGACACCACGTTGCTGTAGGCGTTGGTGATCACCGACATCATGATCAGCCCCGGCACGATGTACTGCATGTAGGTGAAGCCACCCATGCCACCGATGCGATTGCCGATCAGATTACCGAAGATCACGAAGTACAGGACCATGGTGATCGCCGGCGGCAGCAGCGTCTGCGCCCAGATACGGGTGAAGCGGCGCACTTCGCGATGGACGATGGTCCGCAGCGCCACCATGTTGGCTTGGAATTCGGTACTCATCGGGCGACCTTGGCTAGATTCTTTTCCACCAGAGAGACGAACAGCTCCTCCAGGCGATTGGCTTTGTTTCTCAGGCTCTGCACCTGGATGCCGGCGGCGTCCAGTTGGCGGAACAGGGCGTTGACCCCGCTGGCCTTGTCGATCTGCACCTCGAAGGAATGATCGCCCAACAACTTGGCCGGATAGCCTTCCAGCTGCGGGGCCGCCGTCAGCGGCTGGACCACGTCGACGATGAAGGTCTCGACGTTGAGCTTCTGCAGGAGCTTGCGCATGCTGGTGTGCTCGACCAGCTCGCCATGGTCGATGATGGCGATGTTGCGACAGAGGTGCTCGGCCTCTTCCAGGTAGTGGGTGGTGAGGATGATGCTGGTCCCCTGCTTGTTCAGCTCGGTGAGAAAGCCCCACATGGAGCGCCGCAGCTCGATGTCGACCCCGGCGGTGGGTTCGTCGAGGATCAGCAGGCGCGGCTTGTGGATCAGGGCGCGGGCGATCATCAGACGACGCTTCATGCCGCCGGAAAGCATGCGTGACGGCGTATCGCGTTTGTCCCACAGCCCGAGCTGGGTGAGGTACTCCTCGGCGCGCTCACCGGCGATCCGCGCGGGAATGCCGTAGTAACCGGCCTGGGTGACAACGATGTCGAAGGCCTTCTCGAACTGGTTGAAGTTGAATTCCTGGGGCACCACGCCGAGACAGCGCTTGAGGCCCGCCGGATTCTTGTCCAGGTCGTTGCCGAACACCGACACCTCCCCGCCCGATTTGTTGACCAGGGTCGAGAGGATGCCAATGGTGGTCGACTTGCCCGCTCCGTTCGGACCGAGCAGCGCAAAGAAATCACCTTCGACCACGTCGAGGTCGATGCCCTTGAGGGCGGTGAAGCCGTTGTTGTAGGTCTTGGTCAGACCGCGAATGGAAAGAGCTAGACTCATGTGCCTCCCGGCAAGAAATGATTCGCAAAGAAAAGTGCTACTTCCTATAACCCCGGCAGAGGGCAAAGGTTCGATCCTAGTCGAACCAGACAACGTCGGACAGTGCCCCTATACTGCGCAGCCGCTTTTTCAGGAGACACCCATGGCCACTTCCTATCTCGACCACCACGTTGCCCTCCTCGCCCAGTTGCGTGCGCTCCTGGCCGACGTCGGCACGGCCGAGCAGGTGCCGTCGGAGAATCACGCGCTGTTCCTCGACCGCTTCGACGAGCTGGTCGCCGGCCTGCCGCAGGCGCCCGAAGAATACGCCTATCTCGGCCAGGACCTGCTCAGCCAGATCTTCAGCCGCTATCCGCAGATCGCCCACCGGGTACCGCGCGACCTGCTGTGGTTCTTTGGCGGCGATTGCCTGCATTTCATGCCGGACGAAGAGCTGGCGCTCTATCAGCGACTGGACGAGCGTCGTCACGAAGCGGAATCCCGCGGCGAGGTCTTCGACTGGGCACAGGAACAGCGCCTGCTGGCCCTGCCAGATAACGCAGCGCGCCACTGAAACGCCAAAGGGCTATCGAACCGGTCGATAGCCCTTCGTACCCGCAAAACGCGCTATCTCTAGTAGTAGGCGTTTTCGCGGTTGGTATGGTCGGTCACGTCGCGCACTGCGGTGAGCTCGGGGATCCGCTCCAGCAGGGTGCGCTCGACGCCATCCTTGAGGGTCAGATCGACCTGGCCACAGCCCTGGCAACCACCGCCGAAACGCAGCACGGCCACGTTGTCGTCGACGATATCGACCAGGCTGACCATGCCACCGTGGCTGGCGAGCCCCGGATTGATCTCGGTCTGCAGGTAGTAGTCGACGCGCTCGTTGAGCGGGCTGTCCTCGTTGACCATGGGCACCTTGGCGTTGGGCGCCTTGATGGTCAGCTGGCCACCCATACGGTCAGAGGCGTAGTCCACCAGCGCGTCCTCGAGGAAGGGCTGGCTGATGGCATCGAGGTAGGCGGTAAAGCTCTTCAACCCTACGGGCTGGTCATCGGGCTTCTCTTCACCGGGCTTGCAGTAGGCGATGCAGGTCTCGGCGTACTGGGTGCCGGGCTGGGTAATGAAGATGCGGATACCGATCCCAGGCGTGTTCTGCTTTTCCAACAGGTCGGCCAGGTAATCCTGAGCCGCGTCGGTAATGATGATGGCGCTCATGGTCACTCCTCAACAGGTGTCCCAAGTTTACGCCACCCCACCCCGCGACGAAAGCCCTAGTGAAACAGTCGGATAATCGTCTCAATCGAGCCGCTGCACGAAACTGGTCACCCGGTTGCGCCCGGCATGCTTGGACTCGTAGAGCGCCTTGTCCGCCTGCTGGATCATCTGCTCGTGATTGCCCAGGGGCACCGACAGATCGGTGAGGCCGATACTGATGGTGAAGGCGACGGGCGTTCCCAGCACATCGAGACGCATCGCCTCCACCGCCTCGCGCAGGCGCTCGGCGAGCAGCCGCGCGCCCTCCACGCCGGTGTCGAGCAGCACCACGCCGAATTCCTCGCCACCGTAGCGCCCGGCGATGTCGGCATTGCGCACATGGGTCTTGATCACCCCGGCCAGCGCCTTGATTGCCTGGTCGCCCACGGCATGGCCGTAGGTGTCGTTGATGCGCTTGAAGTGATCGATGTCGAGCATCATCAGCGCCAGGCGGCCGCCATAGCGCTGGTGGCGGGCGAACTCCTCGGTGAGGCGCTCTTCCCAGTAACCGCGATTAGCCAGCCCGGTCAGGCGATCGGTACGCGAGAGCTCCTGCAGCTTGTCGTTGGAGAGCTCCAGTTGCCGCTTGTTGATGGCGACATCGGTGACGTCGTAGATCACCACGCAGATATGCGCGATGGCCCCGGTGGAATCCCGGAGCGGCAGCAGGGTGACGTTCTGGTACATGAAGGCTTCCACGCCGGTGATCGGCTGGTAGCTCTTGAAGTGGACCATATAGGGCCGCTGCTCCCAGATGGAAAAGGCCCGGGTGCCCAGCAGTACCACGCTCTCGGCCTTGGCGCGAAACCAGGCCTCGTCGATCTCGGCGAAGACGGCGAACAGCGACTGCTGGCTGACCTCGCTGAGGATCCGCCCGGAATGGTTTTCCATGAAGCTGTTCCAGACCTCGATGCGGTAGTCGAGATCCAGCACCACCACCCCGACATCGATGTTCTGCACGATGTCCAGCAGCCAGTGGAGTTCGTTGATATCGATCTGTGCGGCCATGCTCAACTCATCAGGTAGCCGATCTTGCGGGTGATGCGCTTCACCGAATCCTCGGTGAACAGCAGCAGCAGATCGAAGTGGACGTTATGGCCTTCCAGGCTGTAGCTGAGCTCGACCGCCAGGGTCTTCTTCCAGCGCGTCCTGTTGACGACGATGAGTTCGTCGATGGACGCATGGTGGCCGAGGATGGTCGGGTGGCCCTGGGAGAAGCGGATATCGAACTGCTCGGCGATGCCCGCCAGGCAGGCACCGATGATGATGCTCGACAGGTCCAGGAGCATCTCGATGTCCCCGGACTCCCCCGCCTCGCGCCAGCGCACCAGCCGCGCCATATCGTCGAATTCGGAGTCATGGAAGATCAGCAGCGCCTCACCGGCGATGCCCTCGCCGATGTAGCCCTGGCAGACCGCACTGAGGCGATCCTCGCGCTGGGCGTCCACCAGCGTCATGTGCAGCTCGCTGACTTCCAGGATGTTGACGTTGGGGATCGGCAGCTGGACGAAGACGTTCAGCGCCTTGGCCAGCAGTGCGCCGGCACGACCCATGGAAACGTTGACCACCTCACGGAAGGCATCGCGGAAACTGACCTCCAGCTCGGGGCGCGGGACGGGTTCCGCCGGCACCGTAGGATCGGGACTGTAGAGGCCGTGGCGCGCCAGCACCGCGGCCAATTCGGCGGGATCGGCGGGCTTGCGCAGGAAATCCAGGGCGCCCAGTTCACGTACCCGGGCCACCGCCTGCTCCTGGACGTCGCCGGAGACGACGATCACCTTGACCGCCAGGCCTTCGTTGCGGATGGCCGCCAGGGTGCCATAGCCATCCAGGATCGGCATGGTCAGGTCCAGCAGCATCACCTGACCCAGACCCTGGCGCAGCGCCGCGAGGGCTTCCTCGCCATGGGTGGCCTGGGTGATGGATACCGCCCAGCCTTCGGGCAGGGAGCGAACCAGCTGCTTGCGCGCCATGTTCGAGTCGTCGCATATCACCAGAGGAATCACGGCCACCTTCCATGACGCGGTTTTGACGCACAGTAAACGTCGGTCATCTGTCAGTAAAGCAGCACTTCGAAGGCTTGCCCACCGGCCGCTCTAGATCGCCCAGTGCCTGCGTCATGAAAGACTCGCCGGCCCTGCATGAGCGCTGTTCATCATGCAGACCTGTCGATACCGGAGCGATCGCCGGCTTTTGCTATGCTGCCACCCTTTGTCCAGCGTCTCTTCATCTCTGTGGAATGCCCATGACCGATCGTAGCTCTCGCCTCGCCGCCCTCCGCCACGCCCTCGCGCAGCGCATCCTCATTCTCGACGGCGGCATGGGCACCATGATCCAGAGCTATCGCCTGGAGGAAGCGGACTATCGTGGCGAGCGTTTCGCCGACTGGCCGAGCGACGTCAAGGGCAACAACGACCTCTTGCTGCTGACCCAGCCGAAGATCATCGCCGAGATCGAAAAGGGCTACCTGGATGCCGGCGCCGATATCCTCGAGACCAACACCTTCAACGCCACCCGTGTCTCCCAGGCCGACTACGGCATGGAAGAGATCACCTACGAATTGAACCTGGCCGGCGCCCGGGTCGCCCGCGAGGTGGCCGATGCCAAGTCCCTGGAGACGCCGGATCGACCACGCTTCGTCGCCGGGGTCCTCGGCCCGACCAGTCGGACCTGCTCCATCTCCCCGGACGTCAACAACCCCGGCTACCGCAACGTCACCTTCGATGTGCTGGTGGAGAACTACACCGAGGCCACCCATGGCCTGATCGAAGGCGGCGCCGACCTCATCCTGATCGAGACCATCTTCGACACCCTCAACGCCAAGGCTGCGATCTTCGCCGTCCAGGGCGTATTCGAGGAGGTCGGCATCGAGCTGCCGATCATGATCTCGGGTACCATCACCGACGCCTCCGGTCGTACCCTGTCGGGCCAGACCACCGAAGCCTTCTGGAACTCGGTGCGTCACGCCCAGCCGATTTCCGTCGGCCTCAACTGCGCCCTGGGGGCCAAGGAACTGCGGCCCTACGTCGAGGAGCTGTCCACCAAGGCCGACACCTTCGTTTCCGCCCACCCCAATGCCGGCCTGCCCAATGCCTTCGGCGAATACGACGAAAGCCCCGAGCAGATGGCAGCGGTGGTCGAGGAATTCGCCGCCAGCGGCCTGCTCAACATCGTCGGCGGCTGCTGCGGCACGACGCCGGCGCATATCCAGGCCATCGCCGAAGCCGTCGCCCGCCATGCCCCGCGGCGGCTGCCGAATATCCCCAAGGCCTGCCGCCTCTCCGGCCTGGAGCCCTTCACCATCAGCCGCGAGTCGCTGTTCGTCAACGTCGGCGAGCGCACCAACATCACCGGTTCAGCCAAGTTCGCCCGCCTGATCCGCGAAGAGAACTACGCCGAGGCCCTGGAGGTGGCCCAGCAGCAGGTGGAAGCCGGCGCCCAGGTCATCGACATCAACATGGACGAGGGCATGCTGGATTCGAAGGCGGCCATGGTCACCTTCCTCAATCTGATCGCCTCCGAGCCGGACATCTCCCGCGTGCCGATCATGATCGACTCCTCCAAGTGGGAGGTGATCGAGGCCGGTCTCAAGTGCATCCAGGGCAAGGGCATCGTCAACTCCATCTCCATGAAGGAAGGCGTCGAGTCCTTCATCCATCACGCCCGGCTGTGCAAGAGATACGGCGCGGCGGTGGTGGTCATGGCCTTCGACGAAGATGGCCAGGCCGACACCGAGGCGCGCAAGAACGAGATCTGCGCGCGCTCCTACGACATCCTCGTCAACCAGGTCGGCTTCCCGCCGGAAGACATCATCTTCGATCCCAACATCTTCGCCGTGGCGACCGGGATCGAGGAGCACAACAACTATGCGGTCGACTTCATCAACGCCTGCGCCTATATCCGCGACAACCTGCCCTACGCCCTGACCTCGGGCGGCGTGTCCAACGTCTCCTTCTCCTTCCGCGGCAACAACCCGGTGCGCGAGGCCATCCACTCGGTCTTCCTCTACCACGCCATCCAGAACGGCCTGACCATGGGCATCGTCAACGCCGGCCAGCTGGAGATCTATGACGAGATCCCGGCCGCCCTGCGCGAGCGGGTCGAGGACGTGGTGCTCAACCGCACCCCGGCCGGCACCGACGCCCTGCTGGCCATCGCCGACGACTACCGGGGCGGCGGCGCGGTCAAGGAAGCCGAGACCGAGGAATGGCGCGGCCTGCCGGTAGGCAAGCGACTGGAACATGCGCTGGTCAAGGGCATCACCACCTATATCGTCGAGGACACCGAGGAGTGCCGCCAGCAGTGCGCGCGCCCGATCGAGGTCATCGAAGGCCCGCTGATGAGTGGCATGAACGTGGTCGGCGACCTGTTCGGCTCGGGCAAGATGTTCCTGCCCCAGGTGGTCAAGTCCGCCCGGGTGATGAAGCAGGCGGTGGCGCACCTGATCCCCTTCATCGAGGCGGAGAAAGGCGACAAGCCCGAGGCCAAGGGCAAGATCCTCATGGCCACGGTCAAGGGCGACGTCCATGACATCGGCAAGAACATCGTCGGCGTGGTGCTGGGGTGCAACGGCTACGACATCGTCGACCTGGGCGTCATGGTCCCGGCGGAAAGGATCCTGCAGACCGCCATCGCCGAGAAGTGCGACATCATCGGCTTGTCCGGCCTGATCACCCCTTC
This sequence comes from Pseudomonas sp. PS02302, assembly GCF_029959585.1. NCBI lineage: Bacteria > Pseudomonadati > Pseudomonadota > Gammaproteobacteria > Pseudomonadales > Pseudomonadaceae > Pseudomonas > Pseudomonas sp. PS02302. The sequence goes on along the minus strand of NZ_JASCON010000002.1, from coordinate 48,788 downwards.
GCTGGACGAGATGGTTCATGTCGCCAAGGAAATGCAGCGCCAGGGCTTCAGCCTGCCACTGATGATCGGCGGCGCCACCACCTCCAAGGCGCATACCGCGGTCAAGATCGAGCCGCAGTACAGAAACGATGCCGTGGTCTATGTCACCGACGCCTCGCGTGCGGTGGGCGTGGCTACCCAGCTGCTGTCCAAGGAACTCAAGGCCGGCTTCGTCGAGCGTACCCGCGCCGACTACGTCGAGGTCCGCGAGCGCACTGCCAACCGCAGCGCCCGCACCGAACGCCTGTCCTACGAAAAGGCCGTGGCCAACAAGCCGGCCTTCAACTGGCTCGGCTATAAGGCGCCCAAACCGACCTTTACCGGTGCCCGGGTGCTGGAAGACATCGACCTGGCGGTATTGGCCGAATACATCGACTGGACACCCTTCTTCATCTCCTGGGACCTGGCCGGCAAGTACCCGCGCATCCTCTCCGACGAGGTGGTGGGTGAGGCGGCGACCGCGCTGTTCGACGATGCCCAGGCCATGCTCAGCAAGCTGATCAACGAGAAGCTGATCAAGGCCCGCGCCGTGTTCGGCTTCTGGCCGGCCAACCAGGTGCGCGACGACGACCTGGAAGTCTATGGCGACGACGGCCAGCCGCTGGCCACCCTGCACCACCTGCGCCAGCAGACCATCAAGCCCGAGGGCAAGCCCAACCTGTCCCTGGCCGACTTCGTCGCGCCCAGGGAGACGGGCGTGACCGACTACATGGGTGGCTTCATCGTCACCGCCGGCATCGGCGCCGAGGAGTTGGCCAAGGACTACGAGCGCAAGGGCGACGACTACAACTCGATCATGGTCAAGGCCCTGGCCGACCGCCTCGCCGAGGCCTGCGCCGAATGGCTGCACGAGCAGGTGCGCAAGGAGCACTGGGGCTATGCCGCGGACGAAACCCTGGACAACGAGGCGCTGATCCGCGAGCAGTACAAGGGCATCCGCCCTGCCCCCGGCTATCCGGCCTGCCCCGATCACACCGAGAAGGCCACCCTGTTCAAGCTGCTGGACCCCGAGGCCAGCTTCAACGAGGCCGGTCGCAGTGGCGTCTTCCTCACCGAGCACTACGCCATGTTCCCGGCCGCTGCCGTCAGCGGCTGGTACTTCGCCCATCCCGAAGCCCAGTATTTCGCCGTGGGCAAGATCGACCGGGATCAGGTGGGCAGCTACACCGAGCGCAAGGGCCAGGAGCTGGCGGTGACGGAGCGGTGGCTGGCGCCGAATCTGGGGTATGACAACTAGCCCGGCAGACGCCTCAGGTAACAAAAACGCGGCCCTTTTCGCGGGCGTCCCTACTAGGGTGTAGGAACTTCCATCGACGAGGACCGCGTGCCCATGAAAGGCCTTACCCTAGCCGCCGGCAGTCTTCTGCTCGGTCTCGCCAGCCTAAATGCCACTGCCGCACCGCAGGCGCTGAGTGAAGCTCAGTGGCCCTTCACCGCGACGCCACGAGCCACCCTGGATGCGCCCTGGGCCATCGCCTTCCTGCCGGACGGCACGGCGCTGGTCACCGAGAAAGGCGGCGTCCTCAAGCACCTGAACGTGCAGACCGGCAAGGCCCAGGACATCGGCGGTGTGCCCAAGGTGGTCGCCGCCGGCCAGGGCGGGCTGGGCGATGTCATCCTGCATCCGCAATACGCCAGCAATCAGCTGATCTACCTGAGCTACGCCGAAGCCGGCGAAGACGGTACCCAGGGTGCCGCCGTGGCCCGTGCCAAGCTGACCTTGAAAGAAGATGGCAGCGGGTCGCTCAGTGACCTAAAGGTGATCTGGCGGCAGACCCCCAAGGTCACTGGTAACGGTCACTATGGCCATCGCCTGAGATTTGGCCCGGACGGCAAGCTGTGGATTACCTCGGGTGAGCGGCAGAAATTCACTCCGGCCCAGGACATGACCGGCAACCTGGGCAAGCTCATCCGCCTCAACGACGATGGCAGTGCCCCCGCGGACAACCCCTTCGCCCAGCAGGGCGGCGTAGCGGCGCAGGTCTGGTCGCTGGGTCACCGCAACCCGCTGGGCATCGCCTTCGACGCCCAGGGCCGGCTGTGGGAACAGGAGATGGGCCCCCAGGGCGGTGACGAGCTGAACCTGATCCAGCGCGGCGGCAACTACGGCTATCCCGAGGTCTCCAATGGCGACCACTATGGCGGCAAGCCGATCCCGGATCATTCCACTCGCCCGGAATTCATTCCGCCGAAGGTCACCTGGACGCCGGTGATTTCCCCGGCCGGATTGATGATCTACGAGGGCAGCCGCTTCCCGGCCTGGAAAGGCAATGCCTTCATAGGCGGCCTGTCTTCCAAGGCGCTGGTGCGGATCGAACTCAAGGGCGAAGAGGCACGCGAAGTCGAGCGCTATGCCATGGGCACGCGTATCCGCGACGTCGAGGAAGGCCCCAACGGCAGTCTCTGGGTCCTGGAAGACGGTGCCAAGGCACGGCTGCTGGAATTGCAGCCGAAATAGCCAGCAGGATCACCCAGGGACGGGTGACCGCTGTCTCAACGCAACTCGGAAGGCGAGCGGCGGACGATCTTGATCGAGTGCTTGATCTCGGGCTTGCGGGTCACGCTGATCGGCCGCTTGGTGACGGTGTCCAGGGTGATGTTCCAGAAGCCGGTACTCGGGACGGTGATGCGCGCCGGAAAGGTGTCGAAGGCGCCGCCGTGATAGGAGTGGCGACCGCCGTTCTTGAAGCTGCGGAAATTGGCATCGTTCATCAGGCGGATGTTGCACACCCCCGAACTCTGGATGACGACCAGATCGCCCTCGTTGAGATGCTCGCGCTGGTGGATGAACTTCATGACGGGTCCTCGTCTTGCAAAGGACTAGGATAGCATCCCTGCCCTGTCCTATTATCGCCGCCCGCCCTCGACCTGCCCTTTACCCATGCGTATTTCCGATGTCGTCCAGTTGCTCGCCGATGCCGGCGCCAAGCCCAAGCACAGTGCCCGTATCCTGCGCGCCTGGTGCCAGGGACTGCCCCTGGATACCGGCACCCGGCGCCAGCAGGCGGAAAACTTCCTGCCGCTGGAGGTACGCCAGGCCATCCCGGCACTGACCGCGCGGCTGGAAGGCCTGGCCCGGGTGACCTCGGAGCATCCGGGAGCCGACGGTTCGGCGCGGATGCTGGTGACCCTGGGCGACGGCCAGGCGGTGGAAAGCGTGCTGCTGCCGCGTGACGGGCTCTGCGTTTCGTCCCAGGTCGGCTGCGCGGTGGGCTGCGTCTTCTGCATGACCGGCAAGAGCGGCCTGCTGCGCCAGGTGGGCAGCGCCGAGATCGTCGCCCAGGTCGCCCTGGCGCGACGCCTCAGGGCGGTCAAGAAGGTGGTCTTCATGGGCATGGGCGAGCCGGCGCACAACCTGGACAACGTGCTGGAAGCCATCGACCTGCTGGGCACCGCCGGCGGTATCGGCCATCGCAACCTGGTGTTTTCTACCGTCGGCGATCCGCGGGTGTTCGAGCGACTGCCCCAGCAGACGGTCAGGCCGGCATTGGCGCTGTCGTTGCACAGCACCAATGCCGAGCGTCGGGCCCGCCTGCTGCCCAAGGCGCCCCGCTACGAACCGGGTGAGCTGATCGAACAGGGTGAAGCCTATGCCCGGCTGATCGGCTATCCGATCCAGTACCAGTGGACGCTGCTCGCCGGCATCAACGACGGCCAGGACGAGATGGACGAATTGCTGCGGCTGATGAAGGGCAAGTACGGCGTACTCAACCTGATTCCCTACAACAGCCTGGAAGTGGACGACTACCAGCGCCCCGACGGCGAGCGCATCGTGCAGATCGTGCGTTACCTGCACAGCCGCGGCCTGCTCACCAAGGTGCGCAATTCCGCGGGCCAGGATGTCGACGGCGGTTGTGGCCAGTTGCGCGCCCGGGCCGAGGTGCTGCGCCCCGTACGCGTCAGCGCCTGACCGATCGTCCTGCGCGGGGCCCCGCCTATCAGGTGCGGCGGAACGCCCGGTCGGGCGCCCCCTCAGAGTGCATTCGCACCATTCAGAGGGAAGCTTTTCCATGCAGGATCGCATCAAACGCCACGACCCCTTCATCGCCGGTCTGAAGGAACGCCTGCCCGAAGCGCTGCGTGAATCCTTTACCGAGGAGCAGCTGGAAGCCCTCAAGCTGGCCTTCGGCACCCGCAGCTGGGGCAAGCACAGCGTCGATCTGCGCGGCACCGTCAAGTTCTGGCACCGCCGCTACTACTTCGTCTTCCTCGCCGGTCGCAACTACCGTCAACTCTCGCGCCTGGAGCAGGAATTGTCCCTGCTCGGCAAGGCCACGGTGCTGGCGGTGATCCTGCTGGCCTGCGGCCTGGTGGGCCTCTTGCTGCTCTATCTGCTCAAGTCCGCGCTGGGCATCGACATCTTTCCCGACTACTCCTTCGGAGTTTGGACCTGGTTCAAGGGTCTATTCGAGTAGCACGGATTCGCTTGACCCTGGCAGGGAGGCTTGCCCGTTGGGAGACCTCCTATGCCCCACCTGAATCGCCGTCAGACCCTCGGCCTGCTGGCTGCCAGTGCCGCCCTGCCCCTGCTGGGCGGCTATCCGCTCCGCGCCTTCGCAGCGGGCGATGAATACCTCGCCCTGGTCGAAAAGGAAGCCCCCGGCATCGGCTTCTATCGCCTGGCCGATGGCAAGCGCGTCGGCAGTCTGGAATTGCCGGAGCAACCCCATGAGATCGTCGCCGACCGCCAGGGTCGCTATGCCTATGTCGGCCAGTATGGGGTCAAGAGCTGGCAGGCGCCTGGCGAGGGCGGCCACCAGGTCAGTGTGATAGATCTCGCCGAGCGCCGCCTGGTGAGATCGATCGACCTGTCGCCCTATCACCGCCTGCACGGCATGCGCCTGGACGACCAGGGTCGCCTCTATGTGCTCAGCGAAACCGACTCGCTGCTAATCCGCTTCGATCGCCCCGCCACCGCCGAATCGCCCAGCCAGATCGTCCCGGTCGGCGGGACCCGCAGCCACTACTTCGTACTGACCCGTGACGGACGCCGTGCCTACGTCGCGGATACCCTGAGCGGCCTGGTGATCCTGGTGGACGCGCACAATCCCGCCGTGCTGCCGGTCAAGAAATACCTCGGCCAGGCGCCGGAGGGCTGCTGCCTGAGTCCGGACGAGCGTACCTTCTATGTACTCGACCGTTTCGCCGGCATCCTCCATGCGCTGGATGCCCGCGACCTGGCGCCGATCCGCCAGATCAAGCTGCGGGGCGAAGCGGTACGGGTAGCCGCCCTGCCCGATGGCCGCCTGCTGGTGTCCAATCTGGCGGACAAGAGTCTTTCGCTGCTGCGGCCCGATACCCTCGCCGAGGTGGCCTATCTGCCCATGGGCAGCGCGGTGCCCGGCCTCAACCTCGATCCCCGCGGCGAGCGGCTGTTCGCGGCGCTGGAAGATAATCAGCTGGCAGTGGTCGACCTGCGCAACTGGCGGGAGATCCGTCGCTTCGCCACCGGCAAGGCTCCGGATACCGCCGTGGTCTTCCAGGCCTGACGCGCGCCTGCACGCTGATCCGCTGCCAACCAGTCGGCGGATCCGCAAGGCACGAGAATCATCCGCATTTAACAATCCGAATCATTGTGATACAAATCACCGACCTCCGGGCGCCTCTGCGCCCTTAGCTTCCGTCGGTGATAGCTTTCATGCTCGTTCCCTTTCTGATCATGCTCCGCGAAGGTATCGAAGCGGCGCTCATCGTTGGCATCATCGCCAGCTATCTGCAACGCACCGGTCGTGGCCACTGGATGCCCGCGGTCTGGATCGGGGTGATGCTGGCCGCCGCCCTGTCCCTGTTCGTGGGCGCCGGACTGCAGTTGGCCAGCGCCGAATTCCCGCAGCGTCAGCAGGAACTGTTCGAAGCGGTAGTCGGCCTGGCCGCCACCGCCATCCTCACCTCCATGGTGTTCTGGATGCGCAAGGCGGCGCGCTCGATCAAGACCGAACTCCACGACTCCCTGGAAAACGCCCTGTCCGCTTCGCGCAACCAGGTCTATGCCCTGATCGGCATGGTCTTTCTGGCGGTGGCCCGCGAGGGCCTGGAAACCGTGTTCTTTCTGCTCGCCATCTTCCAGCAGAGCGCCGGCCCCGGTGCGCCCCTGGGTGCCTTGCTGGGCCTGATCATCGCCATCGCGGTGGGTTACGGCCTCTATACCGGCGGCGTGCGACTGAACCTGGGCAAGTTCTTTCGCTTCACCGGCCTGTTCATCCTCTTCGTCGCGGCCGGCCTGTTCACCAACTCGGTCAAGGCCCTGCATGAAGCCGGCCTGTGGAATTCGCTGCAGCAGGTACTGTTCGACTGGAGCCACGTGCTGCCCGCCGACGGCCCGGTGGGTACGGTGCTGGCCGGCATGTTCGGCTACCAGGACACCCCGACCTTGAGCACCCTCGGCGCCTATCTGCTGTTCCTGGCGGTCACCCTGCCGCTGTTCTTCCGCACCCCGGCGCCGCCCCAGCGTCCTGTGGTAACCACCTCTGCCTCGCTGGAGCGTCCGTCTTGAACAACGCCAACCCCCATTCGCCGAAGCAGGGCTCCACGGCCATGCGCCTGGCCATGATCGGCTCGGCAACCCTGCTGATCGCCGCGGCCGCCGCCTTCTATTACGCCTCGCGCTCCGCAGGCGAGCGTCACGCCACCGTGGCCGACGGCGAAATCAAGGTCGATATCCTGGCCAATCGCTGCGAGCCCAACGCCCTGGAAGTGCCTGCCGGGCCGGCGCGCTTTCGTATCGTCAACCGCTCGGATCGGGCGGTGGAGTGGGAAATCCTTGATGGCGTCCTGGTGGTCGAGGAGCGCGAGAACATCGCCCCCGGTCTCAGCCAGGTCATCAATGCCACCCTGGCGCCTGGCGACTACGCCATCACCTGCGGTCTGCTGAGCAATCCTCGCGGAACCCTCAAGGTGCTGCCCACCGCGGCCTCGGAAGCTGCCAGCAAGGCCGGTCCGACCCTGACCCAGTTAGTCGGTCCGCTGTCGGAATACCGCGTCTACCTGAATCAGCAGAGCCGCCTGTTGCTGCAGGGCATCACTACCCTCCAGCAGGCCCTGGCCGCGGGCGACCTGGAGCAGGCCCGCGCCGCCTATGCCACCGCCCGCCTGCCCTACCAGCGCCTGGCAGCGACCGCGCAGCGCTTCGCCGAACTGGACAATCGCCTCAATGCGCGCGCGGACTACTACGAAAAGCGCGAACAGGATCCGGCCTTCGGCGGCTTCCATCGCCTCGAACAAGGTCTCTTCGCCGGCAACAGCACCCGGGACCTGGAACCGGTCGCCACCCGCCTGCAACAGGACGCCGCCGCCCTGCGCGATGCCCTGCTCGGCCAGTCGCTACCGCCCGAGCAACTCAGCGGCAACGCCGCACGCCTGCTGCACAACCTGGCCAGCACCCGGATCTCGGGCGAAGAAGAACGCTACAGCCAGCTCGTGCTGCCCGGTTTCGCCGCCAATCTGGACGGCACGCGCAAGGTGATCGAATTGCTGCGCCCGCTGCTCGGCAAGGGGCATCCCGAGCTGCAGCAACGGCTGGATACTCAGGCCGACGCCCTGGCCGCGGCCCTGGGCGATGTCCAGCGTCCCTACTCTTCCCTTTCCCCTGACGACCGCCAGCGCATCGCCGCCGCGGCCCAGGCCCTGGCCGACTCCCTCGACCAGGTCGCCCCGGCCCTCGGCCTGGCCGCGACCAAGACCACGCCATGAAGAAGTCCGCTCCCGATCAGCCCAATATCGACCGTCGCCGCCTGCTGGGTGGCCTTGGGGCCGCCAGCGTGGCCCTGGCCGGTGCCGGGCTCTGCCCGATGCACGCCCGGGCGGCCAGCACCGCCGAGGTGACCCGTGCCCCCGGCAGCGCCAATACCCACCAGCGCCAGGCGTTCCTTGGCCAACACCAGAGCGGCATCGTCACCCCACGGCCGGCGGCCGGGATGATCGTGGCCTTCGATGTGCTGGCCAGCGACCGTGACGACCTGGAACGCCTGCTGCGGACCCTCGACGAGCGCATTCGCTTTCTCATGCAGGGCGGTCCGGTACCGGAGGTCGATCCTAGGTTGCCGCCGCTGGATTCCGGCATCCTCGGTCCGGTGGTGACGCCGGACAACCTCACCATCACCGTCTCGGTGGGCGAGTCGCTGTTCGATGACCGTTTCGGCCTGAGCGCGGTAAAGCCGCGCCAGCTGCAGCGCATGACCGGCTTTCCCAACGACGCCCTGGAAGCGGACTGCTGCCACGGCGATCTCTGCCTGCAGTTCTGCGCCAATACCCCGGACACCAACATCCACGCCCTGCGCGACATCCTGAAGAATCTGCCCGACCTGCTGGCGATCCGCTGGAAGCAGGAAGGCAGCGTGCCGGTGCAGGATCCGCCCCCTGGGCAACCGGCGGAAAGCGCGCGCAACTTCCTCGGCTTTCGCGACGGCTCGGCCAACCCCGATTCCACCGACGCCCAGGCGATGGACCGGATCGTCTGGGTCCAGCCCGGCAGCGGCGAGCCCGCCTGGGCCGCCCTGGGCAGCTACCAGGCGGTGCGCATCATCCGCAATTTCGTCGAGCGCTGGGATCGCACCCCGCTGCAGGAGCAGGAAGCCATCTTCGGACGGCGCAAGGCCAGTGGCGCGCCCATGGCCGGCGGCCACGAGACCGATGTGCCGGATTACGCCAGCGATCCCAAGGGCAAGGTCACGCCGCTGGACGCCCATATCCGCCTGGCCAATCCCCGCACCCCGGAGAGCCAGCGCAACCTGATCCTGCGCCGCCCCTTCAACTACTCCAATGGCGTGCGCAAGAACGGCCAGCTCGACATGGGCCTGCTGTTCATCGCCTACCAGGCAGATCTGGAGCAGGGCTTCATCGCCGTACAGAAACGCCTGGATGGCGAGCCCCTGGAGGAATACATCAAGCCCATCGGCGGCGGTTACTTCTTCGTCCTGCCGGGGATCACCGATGCCAAGGACTATCTCGGCCGCAGCCTGCTGGCCGCCGCATCGCTTTAAAACCTCGACAGGAGAAGTCGAATGAAACGCTCGTTCCTCGCCGCTGCCCTCGGTCTGGCCTTCGCCACGCCGGCCTTCGCTGCCAACTCGCCGCTGGATCTGGTCGGCCCCATCTCCGACTACAAGATCTATGTCACCGACAACCTGGCCAAGCTCACCGAGCAGACCCAGGCCTTCACCGCGGCGGTCAAGCGCGGCGACCTGGCCACCGCGCGCAAGCTCTATGCCCCGACGCGGGTCTCCTACGAGCAGGTCGAGCCCATCGCCGAACTCTTCAGCGACCTGGACGCCGCCATCGACTCCCGCGAAGACGATCACGAACAGGGGGTCAAATCCGAAGACTTCACCGGCTTCCATCGCCTGGAGCACGCCCTCTTCACCCAGAACACCACCGAAGGCCAGGGTCCCCTCGCCGACAAGCTGCTGGCAGACGTCAAGGACCTGCAGGCCCGCGTCGACGGCCTGACCTTCCCGCCGGAAAAGGTGGTGGGTGGCGCCGCGGCGCTGATGGAGGAAGTGGCGGCGACCAAGGTGTCGGGCGAGGAAGAGCGCTATAGCCACACCGACCTCTATGACTTCCAGGCCAACGTCGATGGCGCCAAGAAGATCGTCGACCTGTTCCGCCCGCAGATCGCGAAGCAGGACCAGGCCTTCGTCGCCAAGGTCGACAAGAACTTCGCCACGGTCGACAAGATCCTGGCCAAGTACAAGACCAAGGACGGCGGCTTCGAGACCTACGACAAGGTCAGCGAACGTGATCGCAAGGCCCTGGTCGGTCCGGTCAACACCCTGGCGGAAGATCTCTCCACCCTGCGCGGCAAGCTGGGCCTGAACTAAGGCCCGCGGTGGGCGGTGTCCGGCGCCGCCCATCCTGCTCTCGCTTATCGCCGGAATAGATTTATATATAAAGAAACATCGCTTTTAAGCATATAGACCTGCTGCTATCGTGCACGGCCTAGAAAAGTCTCCAGAGCACCCCGGGGTGCCCAGGACTTCGATCACGCGCAGCCGTGCGCGCCGCCTGACAGCAGGATGACCATGTACGTTTACGATCAGTACGATCAGCGGATCGTCGAAGAGCGTGTCGCCCAGTTTCGCGACCAGACCCGCCGCTTCCTGGCCGGAGAGCTGGGTGGCGAAGAATACCGCCCGCTGCGCCTGCAGAACGGTCTCTACATCCAGCGCTATGCGCCCATGCTGCGGGTCGCGGTGCCCTACGGCCTGCTGAACACCACCCAGGTACGCAAGCTGGCGCAGATCGCCCGTGACTACGACAAGGGCTACGCCCACATCAGTACCCGGCAGAACTTCCAGTTCAACTGGCCGGAGCTGGAAGACGTCCCCGAGATCCTCGCCGAGCTGGCCACCGTGCAGATGCACGCCATCCAGACCAGCGGCAACTGCATCCGCAACACCACCACCGACCAGTTCGCCGGCGTCGCCCATGACGAATTGATCGATCCGCGCCCCTGGTGCGAGATCATCCGCCAGTGGTCGACCTTCCACCCCGAATTCGCCTTCCTGCCGCGCAAGTTCAAGATCGCCGTCAACGGCGCCGCCCTGGATCGCGCCGCCATCGAGGTGCACGACATCGGCCTGGAAGCGGTCCGCAACGAGGCCGGCGAGCTGGGCTTCCGCGTGCTGGTCGGCGGCGGCCAGGGCCGTACTCCCCACACCGGTGAATTCATCCGTGAATTCCTGCCCTGGCAGCACCTGCTCAGCTACCTGGAAGCCACCCTGCGGGTCTACAACCGCTATGGCCGCCGCGACAACAAGTTCAAGGCGCGCATCAAGATCCTGGTCAAGGCCCTGGGCGCCGACGCCTTCGCCGAAAAGGTCGAGGCCGAGTGGGCCCACCTCAAGGACGGCCCCATCACCCTGACCGACGCCGAGGTCGCGCGGGTCTCCGCCTTCTTCGTCGATCCGCCCTATGCCGAGCTGCAGGACCAGGACGCCGCCCTCGCCCGCCTGGACGCCGAGCAGCCCGGCTTCGCCCGCTGGCGCCAGCGCAACACCTTCCGTCACAAGCGCCCTGGCTACGTCGCCGTGACCCTGTCGCTCAAGCCCACCGGCGTGGCCCCGGGGGACGTCACCGATCTCCAGCTGGACGCCATGGCCGAGCTGGCCGATCGCTACAGCTTCGGCGAGCTGCGCACCTCCCACCAGCAGAACGTCATCTTCGCCGACGTCCGCCAGGACCAGTTGCTGGAGCTGTGGCACGAGTTGCGCGAGCACGGCTTCGCCACCCCCAACATCGGCCTGCTGACCGACATGATCTGCTGCCCGGGCGGTGATTTCTGCTCCCTGGCCAACGCCAAGTCGATCCCCATCGCCGAAGCCATCCAGCGCCGTTTCGACGACTTGGACTACCTGTTCGACATCGGCGAACTGGACCTCAACATCTCCGGTTGCATGAACGCCTGTGGCCACCACCACGTCGGCCACATCGGCATCCTCGGCGTGGACAAGAAGGGCGAGGAGTTCTACCAGGTGTCCCTGGGCGGGGACGCCGGCCGTGACGCCACCCTGGCCAAGATCCTCGGCCCCTCCTTCGCCCAGGACCAGATGCCCGAGGTGATCGGCAAGCTGATCAACGTCTACGTCGAGCGACGCACCGAAGACGAGCGCTTCATCGACACCTACCGCCGTATCGGTATCGACCCGTTCAAGGAGCGCGTCTATGCAAAGAATCATTAAGGGCGACCAGCTGGTCACCGACAACTGGCACCTGCTGCCCAAGGACGTCGCCCTCGCCGACGTCCCCAACAGCGACGACGTGATCATCCCGGCCGCCCTGTGGCTGGAGCACGGCCATGCCCTCACCTGCCGCGACGGCAAGCTGGGCATCTGGCTGGACAGCGACGAAGAGCCGGAGAGCATTGCCGGCGACCTCGCGCACTTCGCCCTGATCGCCATCAACTTCCCGGCCTTCGTCGACGGGCGTGGCTATTCCTATGCCCGCCTGCTGCGCGAACGCTTCGGCTGGACCGGCGAGCTGCGCGCCATCGGCGATGTGCTGCAGGACCAGCTGTTCTTTCTCAAGCGCTGCGGCTTCGATGCCTACGTGGTCCGTGCCGACCGCGATCCGGAAGCGGCCCTGGCCGGTCTGCGCGACTTCAGCGTGACCTATCAGGGCGCGGTCGACCAGGCCGAGCCGCTGTTCCGCCGCCGCCAGGCCTGATCGCCGCGGACGCAAAAGAAAACCCGCCGCGGCGGGTTTCTTTTTATCGGGGCTTCGCTCAACCGAGATCGACCACCACGCGCCCCACCATCTTGCCCGCCAGGATCTGACTGATGGTGTCGGGCAGTTCGCCAAGGCCGACCTCGCGGGTCAGGCTGTCCAGGTCGTCCAGCTTCCACTGCACCGAGAGCTTGTCCCAGAGCGCGGCCTTGGCCATCAGTGGCAATTCCACGGAATCCACGCCCAGCAGATTCACCCCGCGCAGGATGAAGGGAAAGACCCCGGCGGCGAAGGTGGTGCCGGCGGTCATGCCGCAGCAGGCCACGCTGCCGCCGTATTCCAGCGACTTGATGACGTTGAAGAGGATGTCGCCGCCGACGGTATCCACCGCCCCGGCCCACTGCTGGTCCAGCAGCGGCTTGCCGACGCCATCGGCCAGGGTGGCGCGGTCGAGGATCTGCCGGGCACCCAGGCGATGCAGCCACTCCGCGCGCTCCAGCTTGGCGGTGGACGCCGCCACGTGATAGCCCAGGCGTGCCAGCAGCTTGACCGCCAGACTGCCCACGCCACCACTGGCACCGGTGACCAGCACGGTACCGGCTTCAGGGGTCAGGCCCATCTGTTCGAGCTTCTCGACGCACAGCGCCGCGGTGAGCCCCGCGGTGCCCAGCACCATGGCCTCGCGCAGGCCGAGATTGTCCGGGCGGCGGATCACCCAGGCGGCCGGTACCCGGATGTACTGGCCGAAGCCGCCGGGGGTGCTCATGCCCAGGTCGTAGCCCGTGACCAGGACCTCATCGCCCACGGCGAATTCGCCAGCGCTGGAGTGCTCCACCACCCCGGCTGCGTCTATCCCCGGGGTATGGGGATAACGCCGGGTCACGCCGCGGTTGCCGATGGCCGACAGGGCGTCCTTGTAGTTGAGCGAGGAGTAGCGCACCCGGATCAGCACCTCGCCCGCGGGCAGGTCCTCCAGGCTGCGCGTCACCACCTCTTGCCGGAAAGCACCATGGGCCCCTTCGGTCACCCAAAGCGCCTGAAAATTGCTCATCGCAGAACCTCCGTTGGAGTCTTGTTATGGGCCGTCAGTCCCTTGGACCTCAGCGCCAGCGGGTCGACTCGGCCAGGCGCTCCCACCAGGTGCTCACCAGGCGGTCGACCCCGAGGCTCGCGGCCATGCCCAGGCGCTCGGGCAACGACTTCTTCTCGACGAAGCGCAGCGAAAAGACTTCGACCACCTGGGCCCGTTCGGCCAGGTATTCGTCACTGGTGCGCAGCTCGTCCACCAGTTGCTTGCCCAGCGCGGCCTGGCCGAGCCAAACCTCGCCGGTGGCGACCTCGTCGATATTGAGCTGCGGCCGGTAGTGGGCGACGAAATTCTTGAACAGCACATGGGTAGTATCCAGATCGTGCTGGAATTTTTCCTTGCCCTTCTCGTCGTTCTCGCCGAACACCGTGACGGTGCGCTTGTACTGGCCGGCGGTGAAGACCTCGAAATCCACGTCATGCTTCTTCAGCAGGCGGTGGACGTTGGGCAGCTGGGCGACCACACCGATGGAGCCGAGGATGGCGAAGGGCGCGCAGAGGATGCGGTCGCCGATGCAGGCCATCATGTAGCCGCCACTGGCCGCTACCTTGTCGACGCAGATGGTCAGAGGAATTCCCGCCTGGCGTATGCGCGCCAGTTGCGAGGCGGCCAGGCCATAGCTGTGCACCAGCCCACCGCCGCTTTCCAGCCGCACCACCACCTCGTCCTTGGGCGTCGCCAGGGTCAGAACGGCGGTGATCTCGTTGCGCAGGTGTTCGTTGGCCGTGGCCTTGATGTCGCCATGGAAATCGAGCACATAGACCCGCGACTTGCCGGTCTCGCTCTTGCGCTTGGTCTTCTCGGCCTTGGTCTCGCGCTTGCGCAGGGCCTTGAAGGCCTCCTTGCCCAGCACGCTCTGCTGCAACCTCAGCCGCAGATCGCGATAGAAGTCATTGAGCTTCTGCACCTGCAACTGGCCAGCGGAGCTGCGCCGGTTGCGGCCGCGAACGGCGACGGTGAACAGCAGCACGGCGATGATGGCGACCACCACGGTGACGGTTTTGGCCAGGAAACTGGCATAGTCGGCAAGAAACTCCACGGACTCTCCTAGGATGGCGGCAGCAGTGCCCTGCCCAGCATACCGAGTCGCCCGACCGATAGAAACTCGGCGACTCACAGGCGGTCTTCCGGCACCCGCTAGCCATTCGCGGCCATCGGGCCGTGCGCACGCACCAGCCTTTCAAACAAGCGTATGAATATCCGTTGACAGGCCTCCTGCCGCCCCCTACCCTCGGTCGAGTGCCCTGCCCCTCCCGCTGGAGTGGGCCTCATCGAAAAAGACCACAAGGACCCCCGCCATGAGCGCAGCCGAAGCCATCGCCACCCTGAAGAGCAAGTTCGACCCCTCCGCCGCGGCCGGCCTGGATCTCACCTATCAATTCGACGTCGAGGGCGGTGACAACTACTACGTGGTCGTCAAGGACGGCACCTGCGACGTCCAGCAAGGCGACGCTGCCGACCCGGATTGCACCCTGATCATGGACCAGGACACCCTGGCCGGCATTGTCAGCGGCGAAACCGACGGCATGCAGGCCTTCATGTCCGGCAAGCTGCGCGTCGAAGGCAACATGATGCTGAGCATGAAGCTGGGCGAACTCTTCCCCAACTAAGCGCCAGTCATGAAAAAGCCGGGCAATCGCCCGGCTTTTTTGTGCCCGGGATCAAGGCCGCCGCGGCGGCGCCGGTGGGGTGACGTTGCCATCCCAACCACCACCGAGCGCGGCGATCAGCTGGACGCTGGCACTGAGGCGGCTGCCCAGCAGGGTCAGGTTGGTGCGTTCGTTGCTCAGGGCGGTGGTCTGCAGGGTGACTACGTCGAGATAGCCGATCAGCCCGGCCTGGTACTGGTTCTCGGCCAGTTGCAGGGCGCGGCGCGCGGCATCCAGGGCCTCCTGGCGCACGCCGGCTTCGTCGCCGTAGGTGCGCAGCTGCACCAGATAGTCCTCCACCTCGCGGAAGCCATCGAGCACGGTCTGGCGATAACCGGCGACGCTGGCGTCGTAGCTGGCCTCGGCGGACTCCACCTGGGCGCGGCGCAGGCCGCCATCGAACAGCGACAGGGCAAAGGATGGCCCGATCGACCAGAAGCGATTCGGCGTGCTGATCAGATTGCCCCACTGGCTGGCACTGTAGCCACCACTGGCACTCAGGGTCAGGTCCGGGTAGTAGGCCGCTTCGGCGACGCCGATGGCGGCATTGGCGGCCATGACCTGACGCTCGGCCTGGGCGATGTCCGGACGCCGCTCCAGCAGGGTCGAGGGCACGGCGCTTGGCAGCGGCGGCAATTCAGGAATTGTCTTGACCGCGGCCAGCTGGAAATTGGCCGGGACTTCGCCGACCAGCACCGCGATGGCGTTTTCCAGTTGGGCACGCTGATACCTGAGATCGATGGCGTCGGCCTGGGTGCTCTTCAGCTGGGTGGTCGCCTGGGCCACATCCGCCGGCGTGACGATGCCGGCGCGGTACTGATTCTGGGTCAGGCGCAGGGAACGCTCGTAGGCGGCCAACGTGGCATCGAGCAATCGCTGCTGGGCGTCCAGCACCCGCACCTGCAGGTAGTTGGTCGCCAGTTGCGTCTGCAGACTCAGGCGGGTGGCCGCCAGCTCCGCGGCGCTGGCCTGGGCGGAGGCCCGATCCGCCTCCACCTGGCGCCTTACGCGCCCCCAGAGATCCAGCTCCCAGCTCACCCCCAGGCTGGCGTCGTAGGCGTTGCTGATTGTGCTGGTGCCACCGCTGCTGAAGGTGCTGCTGGTGCCATTGGAATTGCGGATGACGGTGTTGCTGCCCGAACCGCCCCCGCGCCCGGAGCGAGTGGCGCCCAGGCTGCTGGACAGGGTCGGGAACAACGCGGCCCGTGCCTGGCTGACCAGGGCCAGGGACTGCCGATAGGTCGCCTCGGCCTGGGCCAGGCTCTGGTTGCGCTGGTTCAGTTGGACCATCAGGCGGTCGAGGGTCGGATCGTCGTAGCGCCGCCACCAGTCGCCACGGATATCCAGATCCTTGGGCGCGGCGGCCTGCCAGCCCTCCGCATGACGGTAGGCGACCGGCACCGCGGTGGTCGGCCGCTGGTAGTCCGGGCCCAGGGTACAGCCGGCCAGCAGCAGAGCCAGGGTCAGCGTCGGCAGGCGCAGGGTTGGAGTCATAGCGGCGTATCCAGGGCAGCGTCGGTACGGATGCCGCGCCAGCGATTGACGCGGCGGCGCAGGCGTTCGAAATAGAGATAGACCACCGGAGTGGTGTAGAGCGTCAGGATCTGGCTCAGGACCAGGCCACCGACGATCACCAGGCCCAGTGGCTGACGCATCTCGGCGCCTTCGGTATTGCCGATCAATAGCGGTACGGCACCGAGGATGGCGGCCATGGTGGTCATCAGGATGGGCCTCAAGCGCAGCAGGCAGGCCTGGCGAATGCCCTCCTCGGGCGTCAGTCCCTGCTGGCGTTCCAGCTGCAGGGCCAGATCCACCATCATGATGGCGTTCTTCTTCACCACCCCGATCAGCAGGAACAGGCCGAGCATGGAAATCAGGCTGAACTGGCCGCCGGTGAGCTGGATGGCGAGCAAGGCCCCCACCCCGGCCGAGGGCAGCGTCGAGAGGATGGTCAGCGGGTGCACGTAGCTCTCGTAGAGCACGCCGAGCACGATATAGACCAGCACCAGGGCGCCGAGGATCATCAGCGGTTGCCCGGACACCGTGCTGGCGAAGATGTTGGCCGACCCGCCCAGGCGCCCCTGGACATCGCTGGGCAGGCCGATGGCGGCCACGGCGCGTTGCACCGCCCGGGTCGCCTGCTCCAGGCTGACATCCGGCGCCAGGTCGAAGTTGATGCTTTCCGAGGCGAACTGGCCGTCGTGGGTGACGCGGTCCTCGGCGAGGCTGTTGGTGTAGTAGGCGAAGGCCGACAGCGGCACCTGGGCGCCGCTACTGGTGATGACCCGCACCTGCTCGAGGACGGTCGGGTCCTGGGCATAGCGCGGATTGATCTCCATCACCACCTTGTACTGGTTGAGCGGTTCGTAGATGGTGGAGATCTGCCGCTGGGCGAAGGAGTTGTTGAGAACCGCGGCCACGGTCTCCATGTTCACGCCGAGGCGCTTGGCCTTCTCACGATCGATCTGCAGGGTGATCTGCTGGGTGCTGCCTTCGCGGCCGTCCACCGCGGTCAGCTCCGGCAGCGCCTTGAGCGCTGCCAGCACCTTGGGTTGCCAGGCTTCCAGCAGCCCGACGTCGCCCGAGAGCAGGTTGTACTCATAGGACGAGGTGCTCTGCTGGCGACCACCGAATCTCAGATCCTGGTCGGCCATGAGGAACAGCTGGGCGCCCGGCACCTTGGGCGCATTGGCACGGATGCGCTCGATGACCTTCTGCGCATCCAGCTGGCGCTCGGCGATGGGCTTGAGGCGAATCAGCATCACCGCGTTGTTCACCCCGCTGCCGGAGCCGGAACTGCCGACGAAACCGGAGGCACTGGCCACCGCCGGATCGGCCAGCAGCGACTTGCGCAGGATCTCGATCTTCGGCTGCATCACCTGGAACGACAGCGCATTGTCGCCGCGGATGAAACCGATCAGCTGGCCGGTGTCCTGCTGCGGCATGAAGGTCTTGGGCACCACCACATAGAGCAGCACGTTGAGCGCTATGGTGGCGATCAGACTCAGCAGGGTCAGGCGGCGATGGCGCAGGGCCCAGCCGAGGCTGCGGTCGTAACCCGCCACCAGCCGGCGATGGGCCCGCTCGCTGAAGCGCTGCAGGCGGCTTTCGGTAGCGGGATCGTGGGGCCTGAGCCAGCGCGCGCAGAGCATGGGCGTCAGCGTGAGGGACACCACCAGCGACACCAGGATGGCCGCCGCCAGGGTCAGGGAGAATTCGCGGAACAGCTTTTCGACGATGCCGCCGATGAAGAGGATGGCGACGAAGACGGCCACCAGGGAAACGTTCATCGACAGCAGAGTGAAGCCCACCTCGCGGGTGCCCTGGTAGGCCGCCTTGAGCGGCGCCATGCCGTTGTCGATGTGGCGGGCGATGTTCTCCAGCACCACGATGGCATCGTCCACCACCAGCCCGGCGGCCAGGATCAGCGCCATGAGCGACAGGGTGTTGAGGGAGAAACCGAGCAGGTACATGACGGCGAAGGTACCCACCAGGGAGATGGGCACCGCCAGGGCCGGGATCACCGCGCTGCGCAGCCGGCCGAGGAACAGCCAGACCACGCCGATCACCAGGAAGACGGCGATGATCAGCGTCAGTTCGGCTTCATGCAGGGTGGCCTTGATCACCCCCGATCGGTCCATGGCCACCTCCAGGCGCGCGCTGGCCGGGACGATGGCCTCCAGCGCCGGCAGGCGCGCCTTGAGCGCGGCGATGGTCTCGATGATGTTGGCGTTGGCCTGCCGATTGACCACCAGCAGCACGGCGCTCTGGTCGTTGTAGAAGCCGGCGTTATAGCGGTCCTCCACGGCATCGCTGACCTTGGCGACATCGCGCAGGCGCAGCGTCGCGCCATCCTGGTAGCGGATGATCAGGGGGGCGTAGTCGGCGGCCTTGAACAGCTGGTCGTTGGCCTGGATCTGCCAGTTGTGCTCGTCATTGGCCACCGCGCCCTTGGGCCGGCGCTGGTTGGCGCTGTTGATGGCGGTGCGGACGTCGTCCAGCGCCAGCCCGTAATGCTCCAGCTGGCGCGGTTCCAGCTCGACGCGCACCGCCGGCAGGGAGCTGCCACCGATCTGCACCTCGCCCACGCCGCTGACCTGGGACAGGCTCTGGGCCAGTACCGTGGACGCCAGGTCGTAGAGCTCGCCCTTGCTCAGGGTCTTGGAGGTCAGCGAGAACACCATGATGGGTGCCTGGGACGGATTGACCTTGCGATAGCGCGGCATCTGGCGCATGCCGCTCGGCAGCAGGTTGCGCGAGGCATTGATGGCCGCCTGCACCTCGCGGGCGGCGGTATTGACGTCCTTGTCCAGCGCGAACTGGATGATGATCTGGGTCGAGCCCTGGCTGCTGCGGCTGGTCATGGAGCTGATGCCGGCGATGGTGCCCAGGGAGCGCTCCAGCGGCGTGGCGACACTGGAGGCCATCACCTGGGGACTGGCGCCGGACAGGGTCGCCGAGACCGTGATGGTGAGGAAGTCCATCTGTGGCAGCGGCGCCACCGGCAACAGCCGGAAGGCGATGGCGCCGAGCAGCAGCAACGCCAGACTCAGCAGCAGGGTCGCGACCGGCCGGGCGATGAAGGGCGCCGAGAGATTCACCTCAGGCCGCCCTGCGCCGGCCCAGGCGCTCGCCCAGGCTGTCGAAGGCCAGGTAGATCACCGGGGTGGTGAACAGCGTCAGCACCTGGCTGACCAGCAGGCCGCCGACCATCACCAGGCCCAGTGGCTGCCGCAATTCGGCGCCGGCGCCGGTGGCCAGCATCAGCGGTACGGCGCCGAACAGCGCCGCCAGGGTGGTCATGAGGATCGGCCGGAATCTCAGCAACGCCGCCTGGTAGATGGCCTCTTCCGGTTGCAGTCCCTGGTGGCGTTCGGCGTCGAGGGCGAAGTCGATCATCATGATGGCGTTCTTCTTGACGATGCCGATCAGCAGGATGATGCCGATCACCGCGATCAGGCCGAGGTCATTGCCGGTGAGCAGCAGCGCCAGCAGCGCGCCGATGGCCGCCGAGGGCAGTGTCGAGAGGATGGTCAGCGGATGGATGAAGCTCTCGTAGAGCACCCCCAGGACGATGTACATCACCACCACCGCCGCCAGGATCAGCAGCAGGGTACTGGACAGCGACGCCTGGAAGGCCGCCGCCGCGCCCTGGTAGCGGGTGTTGATGCCCACCGGCAGGCCAATCTCCTGCTTGGCCGCGTCGATGGCCGCCACGGCGGCGCCGAGGGAGACGCCGTTGGCCAGGTTGAACGACAGCGTCACCGCCGGGAACTGGCTCAGGTGGTTGATCACCAGGCGCGTCGGCCGCTGCTCCATCTTCACCAGGCTGGACAGCCGCACCGGGGCGCGGCTGGTATCCGTGGTGGTCTCCGTCGTGCTGGCCGTACCGGTGCCACTGCTGCCGCTGGACGAGGTGCCGCTGCCGGCCTTCACCCAGACCTGGCTGAGGGCGTCCGGTCCCAGGCTGTCGGCGGCGGCGCTGGCCAGCACCACCCGGTACTGGTTGGCCTGGGTATAGATGGTCGAGATCTGCCGCTGACCGAGGGCGTCGTAGAGGGCATCGGTAATGGCCGAGACCTGCACGCCGAGCCGCGCCGCGGCGTCGCGGTCGATGGTCAGGTACAGCTGCAGCCCCTTGTTCTGCAGGTCGCTGGTGACATCGGTGAGTTCCGGGCGCTCGTGCAACGCCTCGATCAGGCGCGGCACCCAGGTGTCGAGCAGGCTGGCGTCGGGCGAGTCCAGGCTCAGCTGGTACTGGGTCCGGCTGACCCGGTCCTCGACGCTGAGGTCCTGCACCGGCTGCATGTAGAGGGTGATGCCCACCACCTTGGCGACCGCGGGACGCAGGCGGTCGATCACTTCCTGGGCGGTGACGTCGCGCTCGCTCTGCGGCTTGAGGTTGATCTGCAGGCGACCGCTGTTGAGGGTGACGTTGTCACCGTCGACGCCGATGTAGGAGGACAGACTCGCCACCGCCGGGTCCTGCAGCACCACCTCGGCCAGTGCCTGCTGACGCTCGCTCATGCCGCGGAAGGAAATCGACTGGGGCGCCTCGGTGATGCCCTGGATGGAGCCGGTGTCCTGGGCCGGAAAGAAGCCCTTGGGCACCAGCAGGTAAAGCACGGCGGTCAGCACAAAGGTCGCCACCGCCAGCAGCAGCATCAGCGCCCGGTTGGCCAGCGACCAACGCAGTGCGCGACCGTAGCCGGCGACCAGCCGTTCCAGCCAGACCAGCCGGTGCTCGCCGGCCGCTTCGCGTTTGAGCAACCGGGCGCACATCATCGGCGTGAGCGTCAGCGAGATCACCAGGGAGATGAGGATCGCCACCGCCAGGGTGATGGCGAATTCACGGAACAGCCGGCCGACCACGTCCTGCATGAACAGCAGCGGGATGAGCACCGCGATCAGCGAAACGGTCAGGGACACCAGGGTGAAGCCGATCTGGCGGGCGCCCTTGAGCGCCGCTTCCATGGGCGTGGCGCCCTCTTCCAGATGCCGGGAGATGTTTTCCAGCATGACGATGGCGTCGTCGACGACGAAGCCAGTGGCGATGGTCAGGGCCATCAGCGACAGGTTGTTCAGCGAGAAGCCGGCCAGGTACATGGCGCCGAAGGTGCCGATCAGCGACAGCGGCACCGTGACCGAGGGAATCAGGGTGGCGCTGAAACGGCGCAGGAAGACGAAGGTGACCATGACCACCAGCCCCACCGCCAGCAGCATCTCGTGCTGGACGTCGGTGACCGCGGCGCGGATGGTCTCGGTGCGGTCGCTGAGCACGGCGATGTCGAGACCGGCCGGCAGGCTTTCCTTGAGGCTGGGCAAGAGCGCCTGGATGCGATCCACGGTCTGAATGACATTGGCACCAGGCTGGCGCTGGACATTGACCAGGATGGCACCGCTGCGATTGGCCCAGGCAGCCAGGCGGTCGTTTTCCGCGCCCTGGGCGATGGTGGCCACGTCGCCCAGGCGCAGGGCGCCGTTGTCGGCGTAGTTGAGGATCAGGTCGCCATAGGCCTTGGGATCGCGCAACTGGTCGTTGGCATCCAGGGTGGCGACCCGGGTGGGACCGTCGAAGCTGCCCTTGGGCTGGTTGGTGTTCTCGCTGGTGACCAGGCTGCGCACATCGGCCAGGGTGAGGTTGTGGGCGGCGAGCTTGTCCGGATCGACCTGGATGCGCACGGCCGGACGCTGGCCGCCGGCCAGGCTGACCATCCCTACCCCGCTGACCTGGGCCAGCTTCTGCGCCATGCGGGTATCGACCAGGTCGTAAAGCGTGGGCAGCGGCAGCGTCCTGGAGCTGATCGCCAGGGTGACAATGGGCGTATCGGCAGGATTGACCTTGTTGTACACCGGCGGCGCCGGCAGATCGTTGGGCAGCAGGTTGTTGGCCGCGTTGATCGCCGCCTGGACCTCCTGTTCGGCGACCGACAGGTCCAGCTCCAGGTTGAATCTGAGGGTGATCACCGAGGCGCCACCGGAGCTGGTGGAGGCCATCTGCGACAGGCCTGGCATCTGGCCGAACTGACGCTCCAGCGGCGCGGTGACGGCACTGGTCATGACATCGGGGCTGGCGCCCGGATAGAGGGTGAGCACGCGGATGGTGGGATAGTCCACCTGCGGCAGGGCCGCGACCGGTAGCAGCCGATAGGCCAGCAGACCGGCGATGAGCAGCGCCACCATCAACAGAGTGGTGGCGACCGGGCGCAGGATGAAGGGGCGCGAGATATCCATCGCGGCCGGTCAGCCCTGGGTCTTGCCGGGCTTGCGTACCGCCGGCTTGGCCGGTTCGCTGGGTGCCGCGGAAGCCCCGGTGACCACCTCCACCTCGTTGCCCTCGCGCAGGCGATCGGTGCCTTCGGTCACCACCCGGTCACCGGCGGCCAGGCCCTCGGTGACCACGGTCAGGCTGCCGTCGTCCGGGCCCAGCTTGAGGCTGCGCACCTGGATCTTGTTGTCGGCCCCCACCACGTAGGCGAAGGTGCCATTGGAGCCGAACTGGATGGAAGCCGAAGGCACCACCAGCGCCTGCTCCAGCACCTGTTCGCGCACCCGCACAGTCACGAACTGGTTGGGGAACAGCGCCTCGTCGCCGTTGGCGAAGCGGGCGCGGAACTTGAGAGTGCCGGTGGCGGTGTCGATCTGGTTGTCGAAGCTCTGCAGGGTGCCATCGGCGACCTTGCGCGAACCACCCCGATCCCAGGCTTCGACCGGCAGGGTCTGGCCGGCGCGGGCGCGCTTGAGCAACTCGCCGAGCTGGCTTTCCGGCAGGGTGAAGACCACCGAGATCGGCTGGGTCTGGGTGATGACGGCCACCACGGTGCTGTCGTTGGCGGACAGCAGGTTGCCGCCGTCGAGCTGGCGCAGGCCGACGCGTCCGGCGATGGGCGCCTTGATCTGGGTGAAGGCCAGATTCAGCTTGGCATCGGCCACCGCCGCCTGGCTGTTCTTGAGGGTGCCGCGGTACTGGTTGACCAGGGCTTCCTGGGTATCCAGCGTCTGTTTGGCGATGCTGTCTTCACGGAACAGGCCCTGGTAGCGCTTGAGGTCCAGCTCGGCATTGCGCAGCTGCGCCTGGTTCTGCTGCAAGGTGCCTTCGGCCTGCTGCAGCGCCACCTGATAGGGTCGTGGATCTATGGTGGCCAACAGGTCGCCGGCCTTGACCTTCTGGCCTTCGTCGAAGGCGACGCGTACCAGCTCGCCGGCGACCCGGGTGCGGACATTGACGGTATTGAGGGCCGTCACCGTACCGATGGACTTGCGCACGATGGGAAAGCTGCGCTGCTCCACCGCCACCACCCGTACCGGAGTCGGACCGGTCATGCCGAAGGGCGAGCGCGCGCCCTTGCCGGCGGCGGCCTCGCTCTTCTGTCCGTGCTGGTGATACCAATACCAGCCACCCGCGGCCGCCAGCGCCACGAGGACGAGCAGCCAGACCAGTCGGCGACGGGAGGAAGAGCGAGGCGAAGAGTCGGACATCGAGAATACGTACACGCTGGGAAAGACGGAAGATAAGCAGTAGCGAGACGGCTAACCAGCCCCTTTACCGCGTTTTTACCTAAAGCAAAACGGGCAGGCACGAGAGGCGCCTGCCCGTTTCGAAGCGCCCACCGCACCAGGCGGTGGGTCGTCGACGATCAGCCGAGAACGGCGAGTGCCGCCGCGTAATCCGGCTCCTGACCGATCTCGGGCACCAGCTCGCTGTGCAGCACCTTGTCCTGCTCGTCCAGCACCACCACGGCGCGGGCGGCCAGGCCCTGCAGCGGACCGCTGGCCAGGGCGACGCCATAGTCCTGGAGGAATTCGGCACCGCGCAGGGTGGACAGGTTCACCACCTTTTCCAGGCCTTCGGCGCCACAGAAGCGCTTCTGGGCGAACGGCAGGTCGGCGGAGATGCACAGCACCACGGTGTTATCCAGCTTGTCGACTTCGGTGTTGAACTTGCGTACCGACGTCGCGCAGGTCGGGGTGTCGACGCTGGGGAAGATGTTGAGCACCTTGCGCTTGCCGGCGAGGCTGGCCAGGGTGATGTCCTGCAGATCACCATTGACCAGGCTGAAGGCCGGAGCCTGTTGACCAGGCTGCGGCAGGCTGCCTTGCACGTCGACCGGGTTGCCACGCAAATTGACGGTTGCCATGAACTGCTCCTTTCTCATGAGACGGGACAGGGAGTAAACACGTTTTCCGCAGGCGATCAAAGCGTTACGCGCCCCGGCTTCAAAAATCGCGGCGATAGAAGAAATCCAGGGAATTGGCGAGACCGCTGGCGATCTCCAGGTAGAGCCGCCGGGTGAGCTGGTAGCGCAGGGCGACGGTGTTGGCTGAAGCGAACACCCCGACCCCATAACGCACCGACAGTCTGTCGGTCAGGTTGCCCGAGGCCACCACGCTGGTCTTGTCACCTGAACCCGCCGTGTCCAGCTGGAAGTTCTGGATGCCCAACCGCTGCGCCAGGGCGCCCGCGGTACCGGAACTGCCAGCCAGGCCCAGGGCCAGCGCCGCCTGGCCGAGCACGTTGTTGTCCCCTTCGCTGCCGCTGGACAGCGGGCGACCCAGTACCAGGTAGGCCAGCGCCTGCTCCTGGCTCATGCTCGGCTCGGAAAACACCTCGATGCGCGGCTGCTGGGCAAAGCCCGAGAGCCGCAGGCCCGCGGTGACATTCTGCTCCTGCACCACCCGCACCGCTTCCACATCGATATAGGGCTGGGCGATGGGGCCCTGGAAGAACAGCCGGGCGCGCCTCATGGTCAGGCGCTGACCATAGGCGTTGTAGCGTCCGTTGCGCAGATTCAGCTCACCGCGCGTGTCGAGGTTGTCGCCGATGTGCACCTTGCCGACGATCTCGGCGGACAACCCGAAGGCATCGAAGGTGAGCTTGTCGGAACCGACCAGCACATCGACGTCCATGGCGATCTGCATGGCCTGCTGCCTGGCAGGCGCTTCCTGGCCGACGATGACGGCATCGTCCGACACCTTGACCGTGGACGGCGGCAGCTGCTGGACCCGGATGCGCCCGCGCGGCACCCGCACCTCGCCGGCCAGGGCCAGACGGCCGCCCTTCATCAGGATCTTGAGATTGGGCGCCACTTCCAGCTGGGCATAGGGCTCGACGTTGACCGGCAGCTTGTCGCCGGTGACCGCCACGTTGACGTCCAGGCCATTGGCCCAACCGACGCTACCCTGGATCTGGCCACGCCCCTGGGGTCCGCTGCGCCAGCCGCCATCGAGCACGGCGCTATCGCCCTGGATGCGGGCGGTCAGGCCGAGATCCTGCAGGCGCGTTGGCACGCTGCCACCGCCGATGTCGCCGCCGCTGAGCTGGAGCTGACCATTGACGCGCGGTTGCAGCAGCGTCCCTCCCAGTTCGCCGGCGCCATTGATCTTGCCTTCGAGGTGTTCGATGCCTTCGATAAAGGCCTTGCCCAGGGCCAGATTCAGGCCCTGCAACTGGAAACGACCGGCCAGTGCCTGGCTCGGATCGCGGGGATCCAGGCGGGCCTGGACGTCGAGCCGGCCCAGATCGGCACTGGCCAGGCGCACCTGGGTGTCGACCTGCTGCGGCTTCAGGACGCTGGTGACGTCCAGGCTGTCGTAGCTGAAGGTCTGCCACTGACCGGCAGCGTCGCGCAGCCTGAGGCTGCCGCGCCCGGCCTGGAGGCGGATTTCGCCATCGGGTCCGGCCTTGGGCAGGCGCAGGTCGACGTCGCCGTCGAGGGTGCCTTGCCAGGCCAGCTCCGGCGGTAGCAGCGGTTGCAGACTGGCGAGCGGGAAGGCGCGCAGGTGCCAGGCGAGGCGGGTATCGGGCAGCAGTTGCTGATCGTCGCCACAGAGGCTGGCTGCACCGGAACGCCAGCAGTGGCGGCCCAGCTCCAGGCGCCCGTTGGCCAGGCGCTCGATGCGTGCAGGGCTCTGCAAGGACCAGTTCTGGCCACTGGCGGCGACCGAGCCACGCGCCAGCTGCCCCTTCCAGTCCCCGTTGTCGGCGAGCGTGCCACCTGCCGCGAGCACCAGGTTCAGTTGCGACCCCTTGAGCGAGAGATCCGCCTGCTGCTGGCGGCGATCACCCTGCCCCTGCAGGCGCAGGACACCGAAATCGCGACCGGCGGCCTGCAGCCCCTGGGCGGTAAGGTCCAGCGTGCCGCGTTGGCGATCATCCAGGTTGGCGGCCAGCGCGAGGCTGCTGATGCGGCTGTCGGCATAGGCCAGCTGGCGACCGTCGAGGCGCAACTGACCGGCAGGGGCCTTGAGGGTCCCGGCCACGTCCAGGCGGCCTTGGGCGCTTCCGGAAAGATCGGGCCAGAGCTGGGCCAGGCGGCGCAGGTCCAGCTGGAGCTGACCTTGCAGACGCTGGTCGAGGGCGCCCTGCCCCTGAATCCGGTTGTCACCCAGGCGAATGTCGAGCTCGGATACCTGCCACTGCTCGCCGGCGCCCTTGGCCTTGGCAGCCAGCACGGCCGGCTGGTTGCGCAGTCGACCCCTGAGGTCCAGATCGGCATCCAGTTGCAGGCGCCCATCCTTGAAGGCGCCCGAACTGCGCAGCGGACCGCCCAGGCTGCCGGGCAGCTGGGCTACCCAGAAGGCCGGATCGAGGCGGCTCAGGTCCAGGGCCACCTGCCAGCTGACGCCGTCGGTGAAGCCGAGATTGACCTTGCCCTGCGCCCGCCCCTGGCCAGCCTGGAGATCCAGCGATGGCAGATTGAGCTGGGTGGTGTCGCCACTGAAGGGGGTGGCCAGGGTGAAGGCGCCGGCCGGGCCGGTGGCGGCGGCCTTGAGATTGCCCAGGTAGGCGCCGTCCCGGTAGGCCACCTCGCCTTGCAGGCGCTGCAGACTCACCGGTGGCTCCGCCATGGGATACAGCCGCCGCCAGGGGAAATCACGCCAGTCCAGGGTGGCATCGGCGGCCAGTCCCTGGTGCCAGTCGACCTGCCCGGCCAGCGCCACGCGCTGTTCGGGCGCGGCCTGCAAGCGCAGTGCCGCGATCCGCGCGCCCTGGGCATCGACGCGGCCATCCAGATTCAACTCCACCGGACCGCCCTCGCCCGGCAACCGGGCCTGGCCGACCAGGGCGTAGCCCGCGGCCAGGTCGCCTCGTGCGGTCAGCTTGAGATCGTTCAGCCGCAGGGTATCGGGCAGGCTGGCGGCCGCCTTGAAGCCATCGGCCACTAGCTGCAGGTCGGCCGGGACGTTTTCCACCAGCGGCTGCACCGTGCCGGTCAGGCGTCCGGGCAAGTAGCCGCTGCTGTCAGCCTCCAGCTGCAAGGTCTTCTGCAATTCACCGTCCAGCTTGAGCGCCAGCGACCAGGGCGCGGCCTCCGGCGCGGGCAGACCCAGGGTGCCCTGCAACTGCAGCGGCCAGGCGCCACTGGGTTGCAGCTGGCCATGGGTATCCAGGGTGATGCCGTGGGCCACGCCGGCCAGTCGCTCGATGACGATGCCCTCGGCCTGCCAGCGCGCCTGGAGTGCCAGGTCGCGAGCCTGTTCGGCGCCGTTGTAGCGGATTTCGCCGATCCGCACCTCGCCCAGCTGCACCCCCAGCGGCAAGCCGAGGCTGGGCAACTGGATGGGCCCGCTCTGCTCGGGCGCAGGCTCGGGACTGGGCGCCTGGTCGATGGCGATGCCCGAAGCGACCAGGGTATCGATGCACAGCTGCAGTCTGAGCAGGCAGCCGGGTCGCCAGGCGAATTCGGGCGCCTCGACCGTAACCCGGGTAGCACCGCCGTTCCAGACCAGCTGCCGGGCTTGCCAGTGGCCACCGAGGCGACCCTGGAAATCGGTCAGGGTCAGACCAGGAACGTGATCCAGCACCAGGCGGCCGATACTGCCGTTACCCAGCATCAGGGCCAGCAGCAGGATCAGAGCGCCCAGCAGCGCCACCAGTACACCGAGGATGACACCGCCTACCGACTTCACAGCTCAGGCCCTATGGAAAAGTGCAGGCGGATGCCGCCGGGTTCGTCGAGGCCGTGGGCCAGGTCGACACGGATCGGTCCTACCGGCGAGACCCAGCGTACGCCTATGCCGACGCTGGTCTTGAGTTCGTAATTGTTGAGGTCGTTGAAGGCGCTGCCCTGGTCGATGAAGGTCGCCAGGCGCCATTTGTCCCGCAGGGGATACTGGTATTCGACGCCACCGGCCACGAGGTAGCGACCGCCCACATAGTCGCCTTCATCGTTTTCCGGCGACAGGGTCTGGTAGTCGTAGCCGCGAACGCTCTGATCGCCGCCGGCGAAGAAGCGCAGCGACGGCGGGACCTTGTTGTAGCCGTTGGTGAAGTTGCCACCCAGTTGCAGGCGCCCGAGAAAGCGGTGCCCGTCGCCCACTGTGATCAGCCCACGGGCCAGCGCCGTGGCGTGGATCATGTTGGCATCCGAGAGCAGTCCTTCCTTCGCCGCCGACATGCCGAATTGCAGGCGGTAGCCGCGATTGGGGTCGATGCGGTTGTCGCTGCGCAGCAGGGAGAAATCCACCCCGGGCATCACCAGATTGGAGGTGCCTTCGTCATTACCCAGCCGATAGCTTTCGTTGCGCCACTTGAGCGAGAGCACCCGCTCCCAGCCGTTGGGAAACTTGCGATGCCACTCGGGGCCCACGGTCAGCAACTGGCTGAGGGAGTCGTCGTTGGCGATCTGCTCGTACTGGTAGCCGCCAGCGAAGCGGAACTTGTCATTGATCGGGTCCTGCCCGGGAATGTCGTACCAGGTGGCAATGCTCTGACGTGGCGCCGACAACTCCGCTTCCGCACCCAGGCTGTGCCCCTGGGGATTGAGCCAGTGGTTTTCCCAGGTGAATCTCAGCCGTGGGCCGACATCGGTGGAATAGCCGGGACCGAAGCCGAAGGTCCGTGGCTTGCGGGTCCGCAGCGTGACCGTCACCGGCACCTCGGCGGCGCCTTCCTGCTTGGGATAGGTGTCGAGCCGTGCGCCATCGAAGAAGCCGCTGGCCAGCAGATTGCTCTGGAAATCGGCGATCAGCTCGGAATCGTAGGGCGTGCCCTGGGCGAAAGGCACCATGCGCTGGAGCAGATCGGGATCGAAGGGCGCATCCCCCTCGAAGGACACCTTGCCGAGGACAAAGCGTGGCCCGCTGGCGAACACCAGGGCGATGTCGGCAAAGCCGGTGGCGGGATCGATACGCAGCTGGTGCTGGGTAAAGGTGCCACGAAAGAAGCCATACCGCTGCGCCTGATTCTGGATCAGGCTTTTGGCGTCTTCGTAGAGGCCCTGGTTCAGCGGCTGGCCCGCCTTGAGCCCGGCCGGTACCGGCTGGCGAAAGGCGCGCAATTCGCGCGCCGGGCCTTCGATGCGGATGTCGACGTTGCGCAGCCTGACCGGCTCGCCCGGCCGTACCTCGACCACCAGCCGTGGCGTCTCCCCTGGCTCGACCCGGGCCTCGATCTGCGCGTGGTAGTAGCCGAGTGCCTGGGCGGCCTGTTCGGCCTGCCGTTCCGTCGCCGGACGCAGGCGCTGGAGCCCGGCGACATCCCGTCCCTCGACCGAGCCGATATAGGCCTGGATGTTGTCTCGCAAGGCGTTATTGGCGGGTTGGACGCGAACGCTAACTTCGGCCGGTGCCGCCCAGGCCACGCCGTGCAGACAACAAATTCCAATCAGGGCGCGGCGTAGAGCGTTCGGCTTATTCATACAGGGATGCTAACGGGCGTTGCGCTGTGAGACAAACGGGAGTGGCCAGGGTTCGCCAGGTGGCGGTTTCGGCAAGAGGCTTTCTGCTAGGCTAGGACCATCCACGTTTCGGGAGGGCGTCATGAAGGTAGTTTGTTTCAATATCAATGGCTTGCGCGCAAGACCTCATCAACTTTCTGCCATCATCGAACGCTATGATCCGGATGTGATCGGCCTTCAGGAAACCAAGGTCGCGGATGACCAGTTTCCCCTGGCTGAGGTCGAGGCCCTGGGCTATCACGTGCACTACCACGGCCAGAAGGGTCACTACGGCGTGGCCCTGCTCTCACGCCTGGCGCCGCTGGAGTTGCACAAGGGCTTTCCGGACGATGGTGAAGAATCCCAGAAGAGATTCATCTATGGCGTCTTCGCGGATCGCCAGGGTCAGCCGCTGGTGGTCATGAACGGCTATTTTCCTCAGGGCGAGAACATTGCCCATCCGACAAAATTCCCTGGCAAGAGGAAGTTCTACGCGGATCTTCAGAATTTACTTGAAGAGCGTTTCTCGCCGGACACCCCCATGCTGCTCATGGGCGACTTCAACATCTCCGCCCAGGATCACGACATCGGCATCGGCGCCGCCAACGCCAAGCGCTGGTTGCGTACCGGCGCCTGCAGCTTCCAGCCGGAAGAACGCGAATGGATGCAGCGGCTGCTCGGCTGGGGCCTGATCGACAGCTACCGCCAGCTGCACCCTGAGGTCGATGACCGCTTCAGCTGGTTCCCCTATCGCAGTCGCGGCTTCGAAGACGAACCCAAGCGCGGCCTGCGCATCGACACCATCCTGGCCTCGCGGATCCTGCAGGAGCGTATCGTCTCCGCCGGCGTGGACTACGAGATCCGCGGCATGGAGAAACCCTCCGACCATGCGCCGATCTGGCTGGAATTGACGTGAGGCCCTGTCACAGCGACGTCATGCGCCGCCCCTAAGGTGTCGGCCTCGCCTTAGGCTCGAGGCCGACCCATGAACTGCTCTGCTCCGGTATCCCGTCGCGCCTTGCTGCGGCGAGCGGCGCTCGCGACCTTGCTTCCGCTGCTGCCTCTACCCCTGCTGGCCAACGACGCCCCAACCACCCTCCTGCGCCTGCAGGGCTCCAATACCATCAATGCGCGCCTGGGCCCGCGCCTGGTCGCGGCCCTGCTCGCCGAGCACGGCTATCGCGATCCCCAGGTGATACCCACCGCGATGATGGACGAATGGCAGCTGGTGGCGCGCGCCCCGAATGGCGCTAGCGTGGCCGTGCAGATCGCGGCCCATGGTTCCAGTACCGGCTTTACCGCCCTGGCCGCAGGCACAACCGATCTCGCTGCCGCCTCGCGCCCGGTCACCGATAGCGAGGTGAACATTCTGGCCGGCCTGGGCGACCTGCGCAGCAAGGAGGCGGAATACGTCATCGGTCTGGATGGCCTGGCGATCATCGTGCATCCCGGGAATCCGCTACGGGAACTCGATTTGCAGCAGCTGGCGCGGATCTTCTCCGGCGACATCGCCGACTGGCAGCAACTGGGCGGCAAACCCGGGCCGATCCGGCTCTATGCGCGGGATGATCGCTCGGGCACCTACGACACCTTTCGCGAGCTGGTGTTGACTCCGGCCAGCAAACGCCTGAACGCCGCCGCCAGCCGCTTCGAATCCAACGAGGAACTGGCACAGCGGGTAGCCGAGGATCCCGCCGGCATAGGCTTCACCAGCCTGGCGGCGGCTGCCAGGTCGCCAAAGCTCGCCCTGCGCGATGGCGAAGGCCGTGCCATAGCGCCGAGCGAAGCCAGCATCGCCACCGAGGACTATCCGCTCGCCCGCCGGCTCTTCCTCTATGGCCCGCCTGCCCAGCGTTCGGACTGGGCGCGCAGCCTGCTGGAGTTCAGCCAGACCCCGGCCGGCCAGGCGGTGGTGCAGCAAAGCGGCTTCGTCGCCCAGCGCATCGAGCCTCTGACCATAGATGACACCCGCGGCATGCCACCGGCCTACGGCGAACTGGCGCGCCGTGCCCAGCGCCTGACGGTGAACTTCCGCTTCACCGCTGGCAGCGCACGCCTGGACAACAAGGCATTGCGTGATGTCGAGCGACTGGCCGCCTTCATGCACGAGCCGGAGAATGCCGGTCGCCAGCTGATTCTGCTGGGCTTCAACGACGCCACCGAAGATCCGGCACGCGCCGCCCTGCTGGCGCGCCTGCGGGCCACCGCGGTCGCCACGGCGTTGCGTCACCAGCAGGCCTTCGCCAGCGAGGTGCTTTCCCTCGGCGACCAGCTGCCCGTCGCAGGACTGTCGCCCAACGGCCGGGTAAAGAACCGGCGCGTCGAGGCCTGGATTCAATAGCGAGCAACGAAGCCAAGCCAACTGCGGGAAGAGGCCACAGGTACCAAGCGCGCCAGGCTGAATTGCAGACGCAGGGGTCTTCTGCTGAGTCGAGCGCCTAAAGTACTTAAAGTAACTTCTTAAAAGTAAAGTCTACTCAGGATTATAAAATCAACGCATACGATTGATTTAAAACACTATTATCGAAACAGATCCCATACTGCATTGAAGGGCTACCGGGAAGTAGGCGCGACTGTCTGCAGCCCCTGAACAACTTCGCCCGGCTTGATCCCGCGCCCGGAAAACCAGCCGGCCTGGGTTTCCAGCGCATAGCGCGCCGGGGCCTTTGAGCAATGATGGGTATCGGTCAGAGGCTGCATCTCGACGGTATTGAGGATCCTGCCACTCCTGTCGATGAAGGCGGCGGCCAGTGCGCTGGGGGTATCGCGCATCCACAGACAGCGTTGGTCATCCCCGGCAAACACGAACAGCATCCCTTCGCGGGCGCCCAGTGGCGGGCGCCCCATGAGCCCCTGAGCCCGTTGTGCAGGTGTGGTCGCCACCTCGACGGCCAGGCGCTGCTCACCGATCCGCAATTCGATCCGCTCCGCTGCCCAGCTGGGCATGGCAACCAACAGCAGGAAACCGACCCAAGCAGGACCTGGCATTCGTTTCGCTTCCTCGCGCGCATGGACAAAAAACGTCATCGCATGTGACCTTTACCGGACGAAAGCAATCTACCCCACATTGTCAGACAACCTCTCGAGTCCGATGTCGACCGCCAGCCTACCGCCCGCACCCTCACCCGCTCTGGCCACCCGCATTACCCTGGGCACGGTGCTCTTCACCTTTATCGCCTACCTTACCATCGGCATCCCCCTGGCCGTGCTGCCGGGGTACGTGCATGACCAGCTGGGCTTCAACTCCATCATCGCCGGCCTGGTAATCAGCAGTCAGTACCTGGCAACCCTGTTCTCGCGCTCCCACGCCGGACGCATCATCGATACCGTGGGCGCCAAGCAGTCGGTGCTCTACGGCATGCTTGGCTGCGGCCTCAGCGGCGTGCTGATGCTGGCCTCGGTGCTTCTGCAAGCCTGGCCCTGGGTCAGCCTCTCCGCCCTTCTGCTCGGCCGACTGGTGCTGGGCTGCGCCGAAAGCCTGTCAGGCACCGGTGCCATCTCCTGGGCGATCGGCCGGGTCGGCCCGGCCAACACCGCCAAGGTGATTTCCTGGAACGGCGTGGCCAGCTACGGCGCCCTGGCCATAGGCGCGCCGCTGGGCGTGGTGCTGGTGGATACCCTGGGGCTGTGGATCATGGGCGTCAGCATCATCGGGCTGGCCGCCGTGGGCTATCGCATCGCCAAACCCCGTCCGCCCATCGTCCCGGTGCGCGGCGAACGCCTGCCCTTCACCACCGTGCTGGGCCGGGTCCTGCCCTTCGGCCTCGGCCTGGCGCTGGGCGGCATCGGCTTCGGTACCCTGGCGACCTTCATTACCCTCTATTACGCCAGTCAGGGCTGGAGCGGAGCGGCGCTGTGCCTGACGGTGTTCGGCGGCTTCTTCATCGGTGTACGCCTGGTCTGCGCCAACGCCATCAACCGCCACGGCGGCTTTCGTGTCGCCATCGTCAGCCTGGCGGTGGAAGCCGTGGGTCTGGCCATCCTGTGGCTGGCGCCCAGCGTGACCACTGCCCTGGCGGGCGCCGCCCTCACCGGCATCGGCTTCTCGCTGGTGTTCCCGGCGCTTGCCGTGGAAGCGGTGCAGCGAGTTCCGTCCTCCAACCGGGGCGCCGCCCTGGCCGGCTATTCAGTATTCATCGACCTTTCGCTGGCAGTGACCGGGCCCCTGATCGGCGCCGTGGCCACGCACTTCGGCTATGCCGCCAGCTTTCTCTGGGCCGCCCTGGCCGCGCTCGCGGGCCTGGCCCTCAGCGTCCGCCTCCTCTGCCGTTTCGACGAGTCCTCTCGAGAACAGCCATGACCACGACCGCCCCTGCCGATACTTCGCTCGCCATCACGCTGCGCATCGTTTCGATCGTCGTCTTCAGCTTTTTGCTGTTCCTGGCGATCGGCCTGCCGCTGGCGATCCTGCCCGGCTACGTGCACGACGATCTCGGCTACGGCTCGGTGATCGCGGGTCTGGCGATCAGCATCCAGTACCTCGCCACCCTGTTCACCCGGCCCCTGGCCGGCAAGCTGGCCGACAGCATCGGCGCCAAGCGCGGCGTGATCTACGGCCTGTTCGGTTGCGTCGCCTGCGGCGTGCTGACCCTGCTGGCCACCTCGCTGCAAAGCCTGCCCGGCCTCAGCCTGAGCCTGCTGATCGTCGGCAGGGTCATCCTGGGCATGTCCCAGGCCATGATCGGCACCGGCTGTCTGAGCTGGGGCATGGGCAGCGTCGGCATGCAGCACGTGAGCAAGGTGATCTCCTGGAATGGCATCGCCGCCTACGGTGCCCTCGCGATCGGCGCGCCACTGGGCGTGGCCATGGTCGCCGGCCTGGGCCTGTGGAGCCTGGGCGTGGCCATCGCGCTACTGGGCGCCCTGGGCCTGGCCCTGGCCTGGAACAAGGAACCGGCACCGGTGATTCCCGGGGAGCGACTGCCCTTTCACAAGGTGTTCTGGCGCATCAGTCCCTTCGGTCTCTGCCTGTTGCTGAGCTCCGTCGGCTTCGGCGCCATCGCCACCTTCGTCACGCTCTACTATGCGAGCAATGGCTGGCCCAACGCCGCCTTCTGCCTGACTGCCTTCGGCGCAGCCTTCATCTGTGCGCGGCTGCTGTTCGCCGGCACCATCAACAAGCTCGGTGGCTTTCGCGTCGCCCTGGCCTGTTTCACTGTCGAGACCCTGGGTCTGCTGCTGCTCTGGCTGGCAGTCACCCCGCAGATGGCGCTGATCGGCGCGGCCATGGCCGGCTTTGGACTTTCGCTGGTCTATCCCGCCCTGGGCGTGGAGGCCATCGTCAAGGTACCGCCCACCAATCGCAGTGCGGCGCTGGGCGCCTACTCGCTGTGTCTGGACCTGGCGCTGGGCATCACCGGGCCATTGGCCGGGGCCATCGCCAATGGCTTCGGCTTCAGTGCCATCTTCCTCTTCGCCGGCCTCATGGCCCTGGCCGGCCTGGGCCTCAGCGCCCTGCTCTATCGCCGCGCCTTGCGCGAGCGTCCCGACCTCACGCCAGCCTGAGCGGCTGACCGGGTCAGCGGCAGGCGGCAGACGGCTGCTGCTTCGCCTAGCAGCTGTCGGCTGCCGACTTCCTGTGGTGCCTACAGCGGACCTGGATCCGGAATCGGCGCCGGGGGCTTGGCGGGCTCGGTCAGGTTCTCGGCCACCTCGTCGGGGATCTCGGTATCGATTTCCTCATCGGCCATGTCGGAGTCGTTGAGCGGTGCCTGATCGCCACCCAGCCAGAGGGCCAGCGGCGAGGTGGTGTCAGGCGCGGGAGAAAGAGAAAGGATCATGCCGTGGCTCCTGTGCCTGTCGGTCTCAGAGATTAGTAGGTCGGCGGGGCCAGATGTTTCATCCAGGCCCCTACCGCACGTCGCCGGATGGCAGGCAACTGACTGGTGCACGCCAGAGCGGCTGGTGACCTTCCAGGACAGAATTCGCCAAGCCTGGCAGCAGGTGTGGCCGCAGATCCTGGCGATTGGCCAGGCGGAAGGTCCAGGCCTGACTAGAATGAATAGATTCTCCACCCAGGAAAGGCCATCCATGGAAACCAACGCCCTCCCCCCTCACGCCTCGAATCTGCT
The DNA here is from genome assembly GCF_029959585.1 of Pseudomonas sp. PS02302. Classification (NCBI taxonomy): domain Bacteria; kingdom Pseudomonadati; phylum Pseudomonadota; class Gammaproteobacteria; order Pseudomonadales; family Pseudomonadaceae; genus Pseudomonas; species Pseudomonas sp. PS02302. The sequence goes on along the minus strand of NZ_JASCON010000002.1, from coordinate 12,625 downwards.
CGCGGTCGTTTCGGAAGACGAGTTGCTGCTGCAAGCGCTGGTCCGTGAGGTCCTAAAACAGGAAGGCTTCCATGTGGAGACCTTTGGCACTGCCGATGCCGCCCTGCAGTTTCTCGAACTGCACTGGCAACAGGTCAACGTGGTGGTGTCCAACGTGCGGATGCCAGGCGTGATCGATGGCATCCAGCTGGCGAAAATCGTCAGTGAACGCTGGCCCGGAGTGCCCTTCGTGCTGATGTCCGGTTATGCCGGGATGAGAGATGACATTCCCACCGGTGTGCCCTTCCTTCATAAACCCTGGACACTGGATCAATTGACCGAGGCCGTCTGGAAGGTGGTACCGCTACCATCGCCTTGAGTGACCGTGGACAGGACCTGCAGCTGTCTGCTGAGCAGACGCAGAATTCGGCGGGCGACGGTAACCCAGATAGATCCCGGCAGACGCGAGCCTTCCAACGCTGCCGCTGAAGAGGATAGCCAAGGCGACATCCTCCTTACGGCTGACAACCTTCACTGCTGCCAGGGACGAAGGAAAGAACTGCGGCTATGGCAGGTATGCGCACACGGCGATATCGAGAAGAAGCGAATTGCAAGGTAATGGCCAACCAGCAATTTGCCGCTTGGCCAGAATTACGGAGCCTTACCGCCAATGAGCACCGTATCGGCTTGCAACGGTAAATGGGAGCCTTTCAGGCGAAGTTCGTTAACGGCATATAGCACCATGATATTAAGTGCTTCGACATTCAACACCGTGCGTTTGACAATAAGGCGAGACACCTTTGCTGGCACTCTGGGATCCAAGAGCGTCAACAAGACATCTTGACCCCGGTATTCGATGAAATGCTTCACCGGTGGATCCAGCAATTCCAACGCCTTTTTCAGGCTGTTCATGGAGCCCCCGGGGTGAAACCAGTGAAACGTTTCATCCTTTTGACATACTGCTTTCCATGCTGTCCTTGACCGTCCATCCGGCTCCTTGGATTAAGGCTATTTTCTAACGGTCGCAACGCTGCTTCTGTAGCCCGTTCAACATGTAGCGGGGAACGTCGAATGAACGAACAGGACCGGAAACATGGCCTTCTGCTACTGGAGCAATACTCCGCCGAACAAGATGCGATCAATCAGCTGTTGCGGCAGATCTACGAATGCCCTGGCACCTCTGACGCAGAAGCGCTCAAGGATATGCTGACGCTGTGCATAGCTGAAATACAGGACCGGCAGACCACCGTTCAAGGTGCGTTCCGCTTTTTACTTGATCTCAAGGAAAACCCGGGTAAGGAATAGCGAAGCGGCGATCATTTTTCATAAGCCGCTCCTCGACATTCGCTTATGCGCGGCAATCTCTTTGAAAGGAGGTCTTGCCTATTAACCGCCTCGCCTCATATAAAACCGAAAGTTTGATCAGTATTTCGCACTTCCAGCACAGCGATTGTTTTCAATATTGCCGATTGCATCACCCAGCAGAAGTTGTTGCCCTACGATTTTCGGAAGAGCCAACCCTATATCGTTGATGGAAAGGGACATCTTGATGAATCTGGAGAGTAGCCAAGCCCCCTGACATAAACCTGAAGAACACTGGCTTTTCATGCCTGGAGACCAGGCCCCAAAGACGCGTCTGTCTGAACCGGAAGGAGCCCGTCGAGGCGAGCCTAGCCAGTTTACCTATCAGCGCCTATCGCGATCCGCCGCGCTCGTCAGCGGCGCTCCCTTACCACCGCTGTTCGTGAAAGAGCCCAGCATTCAGGCTGGGCTCTTTCACGGCTCAGCTAGGGGCTACCGGGACGCTGGCTCCTGGTCATCGGCTTCACCAGGCTCGGGCGCTGACGGATCGTCGGGCGCGGGGACAGATGGTTCAGCGACATTGGTGTCATCGGGTTTCAATGGCTCAGCCGGAGCAGGCTCTGTCGCCTGCCCACCTTGCGCCGCGGCGAGCTGGGCATCGATCCCGAACATCGCCCTCGCGATCATTCCGGGAGCCTGGGGCGAACTGAATCTTTGCCAATGACTGGTGGTTGTGATCATGGGTCACCTCACAGTGAGACCAATATTGGCCTCACTGGGTTAGAGGCGCCACGGGGGTTACCTGTTCAGTGGCCACTATTACCGACGGTCCCGGGCTCAAGGCGCCGGCTTTCCATTCCTTTCAGCGCTGAGCCGACCGCTGCGACAGCGCCCGCTGACCTTCCTTCGCCATCTTCTGCAGCCGCAACTCAGCATTCCAATGCCTGGATTTCTTCCAGCGTGGGCGGCAACTCCTCCCGCGGTGATCCAGCATCTATTCGGCTTTTCGTTTGCTCGGACATATCCTGCTCCTGGGATGGCGACATCAGTGCACCATGAGCAGGGTCCTGGCGATTGCCGTTCCGTGGCCATCATCACCGGCGGTCCGAACACCGCTGGCGCTATTGCGAGTCGTAGCAGCCCTGTCGCCCCGACAGCGGCCTTATCACCACTGGCGGACCTATGCGACAATGAACCCAATGTCCGGCATGAGCATCGGCTTCATGGCCTACAGCTGGAAACCCTCCTCCAGATTTTTCCTTTCCACCTACGCTCGCTGAGTCGGCCAGGTTCAGTTCTGAGCAAGATTGCCAAGCTCGGTGTCGGTATCGAATCGGTACCGTCAGTTCCGGCGACGCCTTTAGTCCCTGATAGGTACCCCCTTGATCTCCACCGCTAACATCACCATGCAGTTTGGCGCCAAGCCGCTGTTCGAGAACGTGTCCGTCAAATTCGGCAACGGCCATCGCTATGGCCTGATCGGCGCCAACGGTTGCGGCAAGTCCACCTTCATGAAGATTCTCGGGGGCGATCTAGAACCCACCGGCGGCCAGGTGATGCTCGAACCCAACGTGCGCCTGGGCAAGCTGCGCCAGGATCAGTTCGCCTACGAGGACTGCACGGTCATCGATACCGTGATCATGGGTCACGCCGAGCTGGCCAAGGTCAAGGCCGAGCGCGATCGCATCTATTCGCTGCCAGAAATGAGCGAAGACGACGGCATGGCCGTGGCCGAACTGGAGGTGCAGTTCGCCGAATTCGACGGCTACACCGCCGAAGCCCGTGCCGGCGAGCTGCTGCTCGGCCTGGGCATCCCCCAGGATCAGCATTTCGGCCCCATGAGCGCCGTCGCCCCTGGCTGGAAGCTGCGCGTGCTGCTGGCCCAGGCCCTCTTCTCCGATCCGGAACTGCTGCTGCTCGACGAACCGACCAACCACCTGGACATCAACACCATCCGCTGGCTGGAAGGCATCCTGGTCGCTCGCAACAGCACCATGATCATCATTTCCCACGATCGTCACTTCCTGAACAGCGTCTGCACCCACATGGCCGACCTGGATTACGGCGAACTGCGCCTGTTCCCGGGCAACTACGACGAGTACATGACCGCCGCCACCCAGGCACGCGAGCGCCTGCTGTCGGACAACGCCAAGAAGAAAGCCCAGATCGCCGAACTGCAGCAGTTCGTCAGCCGCTTCTCGGCCAACGCTTCCAAGGCCAAGCAGGCCACCAGCCGGGCGCGCCAGATCGACAAGATCCAGCTGGACGAGGTCAAGCCGTCCAGCCGCGTCAGCCCCTTCATCCGCTTCGAGCAGAACAAGAAGCTGCACCGCCAGGCGGTGACCCTGGAAAATGTCACCCAGGGCTTCGACGGCACCCCGCTGTTCAAGCGCCTGGGCCTGCAGATCGAAGCCGGCGAGCGGGTCGCCATCATCGGCCCCAACGGCATTGGCAAGACCACCCTGCTGCGCACCCTGGTGGGCGAGATGGCCCCTCAGAGCGGTGAAGTGAAGTGGACCGACAGCGCTGATGTCGGCTATTTCGCCCAGGACCACGCCGAGGACTTCGCCGACGATGCCACCCTGTTCGAGTGGATGGGCCAATGGACGCAGGGGGGCGAGCAGATGGTACGCGGCACCCTGGGCCGCATGCTGTTCTCCAGCGACGACATCCAGAAGTCGATCAAGGTCATCTCCGGGGGTGAGCAGGGCCGCATGCTGTTCGGCAAGCTGATCCTGAAGAAGCCCAACGTACTGGTGATGGACGAGCCCACCAACCACCTGGACATGGAATCCATCGAGGCGCTGAACCTGGCGCTGGAAAACTATCCGGGCACCCTGATCTTCGTCAGCCACGACCGCGAATTCGTCTCGTCCCTGGCGACTCGCATCCTCGACCTGAGCGAGACCGGCGTGGTCGATTTCAGCGGCAGCTACGACGACTACCTGCGTAGCCAGGGCATCAACGGCTGACCCCAGGGTTCGTGTAGTGGGTATCGCAACCCACTACACGAACAAAATAGATGGTGCCCTAAGCAGTTACCCTAGGTATCATTTCGCACCGAAACGGGTACTCGACCAGGATCGCCGCGATCATTACCTATCGTTTGCGCCGGGAGACCAGGGGTCTCCTGCCACGTCTCGTAACACGTAGCGCCCCCTTCCGGCACGCTCGACGGGCTCCCTGTCGCATCCTGATCTCCCCGCCTGGCAGCGGCCGCACCCGGTCTCCCAGGACGCTTGGCTGCAACCCAATAAATCAGAACATTGCCGGACGGCCGCTGTCGCAACTGACTGCCATGCCCTACCGGTTGCCCACCCCTGCCCGTCCGTTCGCGGCCAGCCCGGGGTTGCCCAACTCGAGGTCGGGCTCCGACGCCCGCTCTCCCTCAGGTGTAAAGCGAGACACTGTCTCAGGAGTACGATGAATGCACAGTGGTAACGAAGAGTCGGATTTCGTTTTCGTCGGCGCGGGAATCATGAGCGCGACCCTGGCGGTCATGCTCAAGGAGCTGGAGCCCACGAGTACCGTCGAGGTACTCGAACTGCTCGACGTAGGCGCGGCGGAGAGTTCCAACCCCTGGAACAACGCTGGAACCGGCCATGCGGCCCTCTGCGAGTTGAACTACACGCCCGAAAAGGCGGACGGCAGCATCGACATCACCAAGGCCCTCAGCATCAACGGCATGTTCGAGGCTTCCAGGCAGTTCTGGTCCTATCTGGTGGAAGAAGGCCACTTCGGCTCGCCGCGCGCCTTCATCAGCCCGGTGCCGCACATGTCCTTCGTGCATGGCGCCAAGGACATCGCCTTCCTGCGCAAGCGCTATGAAGCCCTCAAGGACCACGCCTGCTTCGACGGCATGGAGTATTCCGAGGATCACGCCAAGCTGCGCGAGTGGATGCCGCTGGTGATGGAAGGCCGGCCGGCCACCGAAGCCGTGGCCGCGACCCATGTGGCCGGGGGTACCGATGTCAACTTCGGCGCCCTGACCATGAGCCTGCTGGGTCACCTGCAGACCCGCCCCGGCACCCAGGTCCGTTACAACCAGAAGGTGGTGGACCTGACCCGCGAGGCCGACCAGCGCTGGCGCCTGACCATCGAGGACAGTCGTTCCGGTGCCACCCGGACGCTGATCGCCAAGTTCGTCTTTCTCGGCGCCGGTGGCGCGGCCCTGCCGCTGCTGCAGAAGTCGGGCATTCCCGAGGGCGCCGGCTATGGCGGTTTCCCGGTGAGCGGCCAGTGGCTGCGCTGCGACGATCCGCACATCGTCGAGCGCCACCAGGCCAAGGTCTACGGCCTGGCCGGGGTCAATTCGCCGCCGATGTCGGTCCCGCACCTGGACACCCGGGTGGTGGATGGCAAGAAGTCGCTGCTGTTCGGACCCTTCGCCGGCTTCACCACCAAGTTTCTCAAGCGTGGCTCCTTCCTCGACCTGCCCAAGTCGATCAAGTCGGGCAACATCGGCCCCATGCTCGCCGTGGCGCGGGACAACATGCCGCTGACCCGCTACCTGGTCGGCCAGGTGCTGCAGTCCTTCGACCAGCGCGTCGAGGAATTGCGCGCCTTCTACCCGGCCGTGCGCAAGCAGGACTGGCGCCTGGAAGTGGCGGGCCAGCGGGTGCAGATCATCAAGAAGGATCCGCAGAAAGGCGGCGTGCTGCAGTTCGGCACCGAGATCGTCGCCTCCGGTGACGGCACCATCGCTGCCCTGCTAGGTGCCTCCCCAGGCGCTTCCACCTCGGTGTCCATAATGCTGACCCTGGTCGAACGCTGCTTCCCCAGCCGTTATCAGAGCGAAGCGTGGCAGGCCAAGCTGCGCACCATGTTCCCGGCCTTCGGCCACAAGCTGGCGGAAGAACCGGAGCTGCTGCGCGAAGTGCGCGAGCGCACCACCCGCGTGCTGCAACTCGACCAGCCGGCGTGATGCCGCAGACGCCGGACCGGTCACCCGGTCCGGCGTCTTCTTTCCTGCAGATCTGCTTCGAAACTCCCCACCCCCTCCAAACGCCCTCTCTCCCCCGGGAAAAGGCTGGGGTGAGGGAGTCTTTATCCTCCAGGCCTCCGCCTAATCCCCCAGCGCCGCCCCCTCCCGCCGTGGGTCCGCACCACCCAGCCAGCCTGATCCGACTCGGCGAATGACCTGGATGCCACTGGTCATCTCATCCTCGCGCACCTGATGCCCACGCTGCTCCAGCGCCTGGCGCAGGGCCGGGGTGGTCTCGCCGCGCTCCAGCTCGGTGGGGCCGTTGCGGCTGCCGAAATTCGGCAGCCCCGCAGCCGCCTGGGGATCCAGCTGCCAGTCCAGCAGGCCGACCAGGGTCTTGACCACATAGCCGGCGATCTGTGAACCGCCCGGCGAACCAAGGGCCGCCAGCAGCTTATTGCTCTGGCGATCGAATACCAGGGTCGGCGACATGGTCGAGCGCGGCCGCTTGCCCGGCTCCACCCGGTTGGCCACCGGCAGCCCCTTCTCACGCGGCACGAAGGAAAAGTCCGTCAGCTGATTGTTGAGCATGAAGCCCTTCACCATCAGATGGGAGCCGAAGTAGCTCTCCACCGTGGTGGTCATGGACAGGGCGCTGCCCCAGGCGTCCGCGGCCACCACCTGCGAGGTTGAGATGCGCAGCGGCGAGCGATCCGGCGCCCAGGCCAGGGTCGGTCCGGGCGGAACACCGGGCGCTGCCTTGCCCGTACTTCGCTCGCCGACCTGCTGGGCACGACTGGCCAGATAACCCGGGTCGAGCAGGCCCTTGACGTTGACCGGCACCAGCTCCGGATCGGCCACGTACTGGGCGCGATCGGCATAGGCCAGGCGCTCGGCCTCGGCGATCAGATGCACGGCTTCGGGACGTGGCTCCCAGGCCGCCGGCAGCGCGGTCGGCACCGGCCGCAGCGGCGCCAGGGCCCAGGCCGGATCACGGGCTTCCAGGGCCTGGAGGATGCCCAGGGTCTGGGCCACGGTGATGCCACCGGCGGGCGGCGGCATGCCGCAGACGCGCCAGCGCTGGTAGTCGGTGCACAGCGGCGTACGAATCCTGGCGCGATAGCCAGCCAGATCCTGGAGACTCAGGCTGCCGGGATTGGGGCTTTGCTGCACGGCCGTGGCGATGGCCTCGGCCAGGTCGCCACGATAGAGCGCTCCGGCGCCTTCCCGGGCAATCAGCGCCAGGGTCTCGGCCAGCTCGGGGTTACGCAGCCGGGTACCCACCGGCTTCACCTGGCCCTGGGCATCCAGGTAGAGCCCGGCCATGCCGGGCGACTGCTTGAGGAAGGGATCGTGCACAAGCTGGTTATGCAATCGCGGCGACAATGGGAAACCTTCGCGGGCCAGGCGGATCGCCGGCTCGAACAGCACCTGCCAGGCCAGCTTGCCGTGGTCGCGATGCGCCAGCTCCAGCGCGCGCAAGACCCCGGGCACCCCAACCGAACGGCCGCCGATACGCGCCTCCTCGAAGGCCATGGGGCTGCCGTCCGCATGCAGGAAGAGCCTTTCCGTGGCCCCCGCCGGCGCGGTCTCGCGACCATCGTAGGCCTGGACCTTGCGACCGTCCCAGTAGAGCAGGAAGGCGCCGCCGCCAATCCCCGAGGATTGCGGCTCGACCAGGGTCAGGACCGCCTGCATGGCGATGGCGGCATCGATGGCCGAGCCACCCTGGCGCAGGATTTCCCGCCCTGCCTCGGCGGCCAGGGGATTGGCCGCTGCTGCCATCTGCCGGGTGGCTGCACTGGCCGTCAACCCAGGGCGGTAACCGGAACCGGCCTCGGGGGCCGTGGGCAAGGAGGTCTCGCGGCTGTGGCTACAGGCAGCCAGGGTCAGGGACAGGAAAAGAGGCGTAAGGATCGACAAGGGGGTTCGCAACGTGGGGCTCCTGGGCAACGGGGGCTTTCGCCCGCCAAGCCTAGCCCATCATCCGGCCCTGCGCCGCCGCGCCTGCCCTAGAGCGGCAGGCGATGATGCAGAAAGCCGCCGCAGAGCACATCCAGCCAGAGCAGCTGGTGCAGGGCGACGATGGCGAAGAACACCAGCCGAAAGCTCAGCTTGACCGTCTTGTGGCGGAATCGCTGCTGGGCGATCAGGGCGCCCGGCCAGCCGCCGAGCAATTCGCCCAGGTGCAGCATGCGCTCCGACACGCGCCAGCCCTTGTCGCGGGCGCGCTGCTTGTCGTGCTTGTAGAGCTGGTAGGTAACGATGCTCGCGATCAGATAGAGCGGCAATGGCCAGAGCACCCCGCGGCCGAAGGCCAAGGACAGCATGCCCACCAAGGGCAGGATGAAGACCGCGATCTGCAACAGCGCCAGCATGTCCTGGCGGGCGATGGCCGCGCGTTGCTGATAGGGCGTCAGCGACCCTGCCCGCTTGGCGGCCTTGGGGGAAGCGTTCTGCGTAGAAGCACGAGCCGGCTTGCGCCGGCTCTGCTGTTCCTGCTCGGGTTTCACCCGGCCGCCTTGGCCGCGTGCCAGTCGATCCAGCCGAATTGCCAGGTGGCCAGGATCAGCAGTCCGAAGACGATGCGGTACCAGCCGAAGACCACATAGCTGTGGTTGCCGATGAATTTCAGCAGCGCCTTCACCGCCAGCATGGCGAAGATGAAGGAGGTGACGAAGCCGACCGCGAAGATCATCGCATCGCTGGGAACGAACATGTGGCGGTACTTGTAGACCGAGTAGACGGTCGCACCCACCATGGTCGGCATGGCCAGGAAGAAGGAGAACTCGGTGGCCGCCTTGCGCGACAGGCCGAACAGCAGGCCGCCGATGATGGTGGAACCGGAGCGCGAGGTGCCCGGAATCATCGCCAGGCACTGGGCGCAGCCGACCTTGAGGGCGTCATGCCAGCGCATGTCGTCCACCTCTTCCACACGGATGCGATGCTTGCGCTTTTCCGCCCAGATCATGATCACGCCGCCGATCACCAGGGCGAAGGCCACGGTAATGGGGTTGAACAGATATTCGTGGATCAGATCACCGAGGATCACGCCCAGCACCGCAGCGGGCAGGAAGGCGACGATCAGATTGCCGGTGAAGCGCTGCGCATAGGACTTGCGCGGCAGGTCGGTGACGATCTCGAAGACCTTGAAGCGGTACTCCCAGACCACGGCCAGGATGGCCGCCAACTGAATCACGATGTTGAAGGCAATGACGGTATCGCCGCGAAAACCGATCAGATCCGCCACCACGATCTGGTGGCCGGTACTGGAAACCGGCAGAAACTCGGTGATGCCCTCGACGATCCCCAGAATCAGCGCCTGCAAGGCACTCCATAGGTCCATGGTATTACTCCATCCAAGTGAAACATTTGCAGGTAGCCGGAGCTGCAGGCTCCGGCGGCAACGGGGTTCGAACCGTGACGCTCCGCAGGGCGTGGCCCTTCGCGGTACCCAAGACAGCATGTGCTGAAGTCAGCGCCCGGCACCTTACCAGAGCGAGACCGGTTGAAGAGACCGATAGACGGCCATTAGGTGCCGTACAATGACAAATTCAATCTTTCCGGATGTGAAGCATGTCGTTTCTGGAGTCCCTCACCACCCTGCTGGGCATGTCGCCCGTGGAGCTGCTGGCCGCCGTTCTCGGGGTGATCGCCGTCTGGCTGACGGTCCGCCAGAACATCTGGGCCTGGCCCATCGGGCTGGTGATGGTGGTGCTCTACGCCTGGATCTTCCTGGACGTGAAGCTGTATTCCGACATGCTGCTGCAGTGCATCTATGCGGTGCTGCAACTCTATGGCTGGTGGCAATGGCTGAGGGGTGGCCAGCAGCACCAGGGCCGGGTGGTCAGCTCGCTCGCGGCGAGGCCGTTGCTGGCCGGTCTTGGCGTCGGCGCCCTGGGTAGCCTTGCCCTCGGCTATTTCATGGGTACCCACACCGATGCCGCCCTGCCCTGGCTGGATGCGGCGCTCACCGGCTTCAGCCTGGTCGCGCAGTTCTGGATGGCGCAGAAGCGGCTGCAATGCTGGGTGTTGTGGTTCGTGCTGGACGTCATATATGTGGGCCTCTTCTATTACAAGGGCCTCTACCCCACCGCGATCCTCTATGCGGTCTTCGTCGGCCTCGCCGCCTATGGCTGGCTGGATTGGCGTCGCACCCTGGCGACCGCGCGATGAAGGTCGTGGTGCTGACCGGTCCCGAATCCAGTGGCAAATCCTGGCTGGCGACGCTCCTGAGCGAGAGATTCGGCGGTGTCCGGGTCGATGAGTACGTTCGCGAATACTGCGCGGAGCACGGCACCGACACCAGCCTGGCGGATGTGGAGCTCATCGCCCGCGAGCAATTGCGTCGCGAAGACCAGGCGCGGGCCCGTGCGCCGGCCTTGCTGCTGCTGGACACCCATCTGCTGAGCAACCTGCTGTGGAGTCGTCTGCTGTTCGATGCCGCGCCCGCCTGGCTGGAGCCGGCGCTGCTGGCCCGCCGCTATGACCTGCACCTGCTGCTCGACCCGCGCGATGTCGCCTGGCAGGACGACGGCCAGCGCTGCCAGCCGGAGCTCGCCGAGCGCCTGGCATTCTTCGCCCACTGCCGGGACTGGCTGCAGACCCGTGGCCAACCGGTGCTGGAAATCGCCGGCGACTGGCCCGAGCGGCAACGCGCCGCGCTGGCCGCGGTGAGCCGCTTGCTGCACGAGTCCTGACCCGTCGGTAGAATGACGTCCTACACCGGAGAACGCCATGCACGACGACGATGCCTCTTTCGCTGACTTCACCCGCGGGATCCGTCCGCTCAGGCAGGATCGCGCCGACACCGGCAAGTCGCGCGCCGACCTGGGCCAGATCGCCCAGCGCCGGGCCGATGCGACCAAGACCTCGACCACGACCCGGGTGGATGGCCTGAGCGATGCCTTCGTCATCGATGTAGGCGCCGAAGACGAACTCTACTGGGGCCGCGATGGTGTCCAGGACACCCAGTTGAAGCGCCTCAAGAGCGGCCAGATCCCTTTCGAGGGCAGCCTGGACCTGCATGGCATGACCGTGGAAAGAGCCCGGGAGACCCTCTGGGACTTTCTCGCCGAGGCCACCCGCCTGGAAATCCGCTGCGTGCGCATCACCCATGGCAAGGCCGCGCGCCTGGATGGGCGCCGACCGCTGATCAAGAGTCACGTCAACACCTGGTTGCGCCAGCACGCCAAGGTGCTGGGCTTCACCTCCTGCCTGCCCCGCCACGGCGGGACCGGCTCGCTTTATGTCTTGCTCAAGCGCACCATGCTCGAAGGTCGCGACGAGTGACTCCGCGACTCGGGTGACGTCTCATCCGAGCGCCAACCTCCTTATCGACAAACAGGAACCCAAATGTCTCTCGAACAGCACTACTCCTCGATCCTGACCGGACTCGGCGAAGACATCGGCCGGGAGGGGCTGGTGGACACGCCCAAGCGCGCGGCCAAGGCCATGCAGTACCTCTGCCGTGGCTACACCCAGACGCTGGAAGAGGTGGTGGGCGAGGCGCTCTTCACCTCGGACAACAGCGAGATGGTGCTGGTCAAGAACATCGAGCTTTACTCCCTGTGCGAGCACCACATGCTGCCCTTCATCGGCAAGGCCCATGTCGCCTACATGCCCAAGGGCAAGGTGCTGGGGCTGTCCAAGGTGGCACGCATCGTCGACATGTTCGCCCGCCGACTGCAGATCCAGGAAAACATGACCCGGCAGATCGCCGAAGCCATCGAGAAGGTCACGGGCGCGGCCGGCGTCGCGGTGGTCATCGAGGCGCAGCACATGTGCATGATGATGCGTGGCGTGGAGAAGCAGAATTCCTCCATGGTCACCTCGGTGATGCTGGGCCAGTTCCGCGCCAGCGATGCCACCCGCGCCGAATTCCTCAGCCTGATCAGTCGCTGAGTCGGCCGCGACGTCCGTCATTTCGTAGGGTCGAAACCTCGAATCTCCGGGAGACCTGCACGCCATGGCGGACGTCCACAGCCTTACCCTGTTCAGAGCCCAACCCGAACGCACCCAGGCGCTGGGCGCCCACCTGCTGGATCTGGCCGCTGTGGCGGTACGGGACGAGGGGTGCCTGGACTATCGGGTATTCCAGGGCAGCGAGGACGGCGATATCTGGGTGGTCCAGGCCCGCTGGATCTCGCTCGCCGCCCAGGACGACCACTTCAACCAGCCACACACCCTCGCCTTTCTGGACGAGCTGCCCAAGCTGGCGGACGAAATGGATCTGTATCCGCTGGCGCCCAAAACGCCTACGGCTGAGCTCTGACGAGAGGCTGTCAGGGTTGCGATAAAGCATAGGTTGGGCTGAGACGGCTCCCTCGTCGAAGCCCAACACGACCGGTGCCAAGGCAGGAGCTGTTGGGGGTGGGGGGGGGCCCCCCCCCCCCCCACACGGTTTTAGCTTTTTAACCC
>NZ_JASCON010000029.1:0-57958 GCF_029959585.1 Pseudomonas sp. PS02302 | reverse complement strand
GGTAAAGACCTCGGCCGGCGGTCCCTGGGCCAGCACGGTGCGATCAAGCAGCACGGTGCGATCGCAGAAGCGCTCGATGCTGGCCAGGTCATGGGTCGACACCAGCATCGAGCGACCCTCGGCGCGCAGGGCCTGGAGCAATTCGATGATGGCGCGCTCGGAAGTGGCGTCCACCCCGGTGAAGGGTTCGTCCAGCAGGATCACCCGGCTGTCCTGGGCCAGGGCGCGCGCGAGGAAGACCCGCTTCTTCTGGCCGCCGGAGAGTTCGCCGATCTGCCGCTTGCGCAACTCGGTCAGCCCCACCCGGGCCAGGGCGGCGTCCACCGCCTGATGATCGGCGGCGCGGGCCAGGCGCAGGAAATTCATGCGGCCATAGCGACCCATGAGCACCACGTCTTCCACCCGCACCGGAAAGTCCCAGTCCACGTCTTCGCTCTGGGGGACGTAGGCGACGAGGTTGCGCTTGAGCGCCTGGGCCACCGGCAGGTCATCGACCCGTACCTGGCCGCTGCGCAGGGGCACGAAACCCATGATCGCCTTGAACAGCGTCGACTTGCCGCTGCCATTGACGCCCACCAGGGCGGTGATGGAGCCGCCGGGCACCACCAGACTGGCGTCGCGCAGGGCGGTGTGGCCATTGCGATAGGTCACGCCGACCCCGTCGAGGGCGATCATGGCGCCAGCCCCTTGACCAGGGTTTCGGTGGTGACCCGCAGCAGGTCGAGATAGGTGGGCACCGGCCCGTCGGCGGCGCTCAGGGAATCCACATAGAGCACCCCGCCGTAGCGCGCGCCGCTCTCCCGTGCCACCTGCTCGGCCGGGGCGGCGGAAACGGTGCTTTCGCTGAACACCGCCGGAATCCGCTCGGCGCGCACCGTCTCGATCACCCGGCGGACCTGCTGCGGCGTGCCCTGGGCATCGGCGTTGATCGGCCAGAGATAGAGCTCCTTGAGCCCCAGGTCGTGCGCCAGGTAGCTGAAGGCGCCCTCGCTGGACACCAGCCAACGTCGCTGTTCGGGAATCGCCTGCAGCTGCTGGCGCAGGGGTTCGAGGGTGGCGGTGATGCGCGTCTTGTAGGCCTCGGCGTTACGGCGGTAGGTGTCGGCCTGGGCCGGGTCATGCGCCACCAGGGCATCGCGGATGTTGTCGACGTAGATCAGCGCTGCCCGGGGTGACATCCAGGCATGGGGATTGGGCTTGCCGGCATAGGGTCCCCGGGCGATGGCGATGGGCGCGACGCCGCGGGAGACCACCGCGCTGGGCACGTCCTTCATGCGGCTGAAGAAGCGCTCGAACCAGAGCTCCAGATTTAGGCCGTTCCACAGCACCAGCTGGGCATCGCGCGTCTTGAGCAGATCGCCCGGGGTGGGCTGGTAGTTGTGGATCTCGGCGCCGGGCTTGGTGATGGATTCCACCCGTGCGGCATCACCCGCCACATTGCGCGCCATGTCGGCGATCACCGTGAAGGTGGTGACCACCTTGAACGGCTCCGCGGCCTGGGCGGCGTTGCCCAGCAGCAATCCCAGCAGACCCGCCAGGGTCCAGCGTCTCGTCTTCTCCAGCATCCGGCCCGCCTCTCGGTGGTTATAGCCTTGGCTAAATTAGATAGCACAACCTATCAGGCGTGCAGGGAGACTTTGTAACCTGGGATGAGAACGGCAAAGGACAGAGACGAACAGGGGGAAGGTGCCTCGCCCAAGACGCAACGGAGGCACTGATGAAGGATGCAGGGGCCGCCCGGCCCCTGCCTGATCGGCAGGGATCAGTGCGCGGCGTGGACCGTCATGCCGCGAGGACGCTCGGGCTGGGTTTCCAGCGGACGACGTTCGGCGTGCTGGTCGAGGAGCTTGTCCAGCAGACCGCGCAGGGCGCGTTTCTTGAGATCTTTCAGCATCGCGAATCCTCCCGGGATCGTTATAGCCTTGGCTATATTAAATAGCAGACCCTATCGAAAGGTGTTAGTGCTTTTTCTCAATCAGATAAATAGAGGCGACCTAAATCCTTCGCGCGGGCAGCGACACCTAGCCGCCTTCTTCCATCGATATTCGTAGGCGGCGCCGGGCTTCCTGCGGCGCCAGGCCGGTCCAGCGCCGGAAGGCCCGACGGAAGTTGCGCAGATCGCCGAAGCCGGTCTGGAAGGCCACCTCGGCCAGGGCCAGGTCAGCCCGGCCGAGCAGCGTCAGGGCTCGATCGCGGCGCGCTTCGTCGACCAGGGCCTGGTAGCGGGTACCCGCCGCTTCGAGTCGGCGCCTCAGCGTACGCTCGCTGAGATTGAGCGGCGCGGCCAGTTGCGCCAGGGTCGGCGGCGCAGCCAGCCGCTTGCGGATCTCGCGCTGCAAGCCCTCGACCAGATCCGTTCGCAGCGGATCGCCGCCGGCAGCCGCGCCCAGCAATTCAATCACCTCGGCGGCCACCGCGTCGTCGCGGGTGACGAGGGGCAGGTCCAGCCAGGCGGGGGCGAATTCGATGGCGGTCGCCGGCGCGGCAAAGCGCACCGGACACTCGAACAGCGCCGCATAGCACTCGCCATGCGGCGGAGCGGGATAGTCCAGGTACAGCGCCCGCGGCGGTAGCCGGGTCCCGGCCAGATGCCGGGCGACGCTCAGCACACTGGCCAGCCCCTCTTCCATGTAGAAGGCGGTCACCGCCGGCTCGTGGAAGCGTGGCGTCAGCACCAGTCGCACCGCCGCCGTCCCCTGCTCCAGGCCATAGTCGAGCATGGCGCCGGCCTGCTGCTGATAGTGCAACCCTAGCTCCAGGGCCGCACCCAGGGTGGCGCAGGCCTGCATGCCGAGTCCGACCAGGCCGAGCGAAACGCTCGTCTGCCGGGCGCCCACGGCCAGGCCCAGGCCCTCGTCGCCCAGTTGCGCCAGGCAGCGCCGGACCAGCAGATAGCCCTGCCGATGCGACAGGCGAAAGCCTGGCCGCTGCAAATCGGCCGCCGTGAATCCCAGGCCGCGGCAGAGTCGCTCGACGTCACCCTGGCGTTCGGCCGCCACCCGCAGCAGCAGCCGCGACACCTGGGGCGGCGCCGAGGCACGGGAAAAGCGCGGATCGACGGGGTCCGGCATGACGACGCTCCACGGACGAGAACCTGCCTGGACGTTAACGCACTGGCGACCAGGCGGACATCCCTCGGCAACAGCTGTCCGTTTCGGCCCCCCTCGCTGACCGCCGCCACCCTGCCGGGGGCCCTCGATCCGCCGCTAAGGTTGCCTCGACACCCATCTGTGGAGACCCGCATGAATGACGACCTTCCCTACCAGGATTGCGGCGAGCGCATCTGCATCGTCGGCGGCGGCCCCGGCGGCCTGTGCATGGCCCGCGCCCTCAAGCGCCGTGGCCTGGACTACGAGCAGTTCGAGCGCCACAGCGACTTCGGCGGCGTCTGGGACCTGGATAACCCCGGCACCCCCATGTACGAATCCGCCCACTTCATCTCGTCGCGGGACCTCTCGGGCTTTCTCGACTATCCGATGCCCGCCACCTTTCCCGACTATCCGGGCAATCGCCAGATCCTCGACTACCTGCGCGCCTTCGCCCGCACCTTCGGCCTCTATGCCCAGGCCCGTTTCAACACCGCCGTCGAACGGGTCGACCAGGATGCGGACGGCCGCTGGATCGTCACCCTCGACAGCGGCGAACGCCGCCGCTATCGGGCGCTGATCTGCGCCACCGGCTGCAACTGGGACCCCAACCTGCCGGAGATCCCGGGGCACTTCAGCGGCGAGATCCGCCATGCGGTCAGCTACCGGCGTGCGACGGAATTCCAGGGCAAGCGGGTACTCATCGTCGGCGCCGGCAATTCCGGAGCCGACATCGCCTGCGACGCCGCCGCCAACGCCGACCGCGCCTTCATCAGCCTGAGGCGCGGCTATCACTTCATCCCCAAGCACCTCTTCGGCGTGCCGGCGGACGTCTTCGGCGAACGCGGTCCGCGCCTGCCGCTGTGGCTGGAGCGCCCATTGTTCCAAGGGCTGCTGCGCCTGCTGCAGGGCGACCTGACCCGCTTCGGCCTGCCCAGGCCGGACCATCGCCTGTTCGAGAGCCATCCGCTGCTCAACAGCCAGCTGCTGCACCATCTGCAGCACGGCAACATCCAGGCGCGTCCGGACATCGCCCACTTCGAGGGCGACCAGGTGGTGTTTCGCGATGGCAGCCGGGAGAGTCTCGACCTGGTGCTCTATGCCACCGGCTATCGCTGGAGTTGCCGCTACGCCGCCGACTACTTCACCTGGCAGCACGGCCGGCCGCAGCTCTACCTGTCCATCTTCAGTCGCGAGCACCGCAACCTGTTCGGCATCGGCTACCTGGAGACCAATTCCAGTGCCTACAAGCTGTTCGATCAGGAAGCCCACCTGATCGCCTGCCACCTGGCCGACCAGCTGCAGCGGCCGCGCCAGGCGCGCGAATTCCAGGCGCTGATCCAGCAGGACGACCCGGACCTCTCCGGCGGCATCCGCTTCGTCGACTCGCCGCGCCACGCCGTCTACCTGGAGGTGCACGCCCTGCAGAACTACCTGCGCCAGCTGCGCCGCCGGCTGGGCTGGAGCGACCTGACCCCGGGCTATTTCGATCCCCTGCGCCAGGCGCCCGCGCCGCTTCCGGCCAGCCTGCCCATGAGCGACGTCATCCTGATCACCGGTGCCGCCGGCGGCATCGGTCAATGCCTGGCGCGGCAACTCAGCCGCCGGCCCGTCCAGTTGGTCCTGGTGGACCGCGACGCCAGGGGCTTGGCCGCCCTGCGCGCCGAGCTGGGCGAAGCCACCCTGACCTACGCCGCCGATCTCTGCGACGAAGACCAGCTCGCCGCCCTGATCGACTTCGTCCAGCAGCGCTGCGGTCGCCTCGACGCCCTGGTCAACAACGCCGCCATCGTTCGCGTCGGCCCCCTGACCGAACGCAGTCCGGCCAGCATTCGCCAGGAGCTCGACATCAACCTGCTGGCGCCCCTGCTGCTCGCGCGCCTGGCCATCCCCCTGCTCAGGCGCTCGACCAATGCCCGGCTGGTCACCACCGTCTCCCTGGCGGGCATCTTTCCCACCCCGGAGAGCCCCGTCTATTGCGCCAGCAAGTTCGGCCTGCGCGGCGCCATGCTCGCCCTGGCCCAGGATCTCGCGCCCCAGGGCATCCGCGTCTGCTGCGTCCTGCCGTCGGCCACCGACACCCCGATGCTGCGCCGCGAAGCCATCGCCGGCGGCAATGCCCTGCAATTCATGGATCCGCCCCAGTCACCCGAGACGGTGGCGCGGTTGCTGGTCCGGGTGCTGGATCGACCACGCCTGGAAAGCGCCCCGCGCGCCGGCGAACTCTGGCTGAGCCGGTTGGCGATGCTGGTGCCCGACCTGCTGCCGCGCGTCTTGCCGTTCTTTCAGCGCCGTGGCGAACGCGGTCTGCGTCGCTATCTCAGCGACCTTGAGCAACGGGGCTTGGCCGAGCGCCACGAGGGCGCCTGGCGCCTACGCCCGGACGACCGGGCTGAATAGCCTGCTCGCGGAAACAAAAAAGGGGCCCGTAGGCCCCAAGGGAAATCGAAGGGATCTCAGCCTTCGATTTCAATCAGGACTTCACCCGGATTGACCCGATCGCCCTTGGCCACCCGTACCGCGGTGACGGTACCGGCGATGGGGGACTGGATCTCGGTTTCCATCTTCATGGCTTCGGTGACCAGCACGCCCTGCCCGGCCTTGACCTGGTCGCCCTCCTTGACCAGCACCTCGACGATGTTGCCCGGCATGGTGGTACTGACGTCGCCCGGACGCTCCGCCTGGCGCCGCCGCTGACCGCCCTCGGCGACGAACTCACCGCTGGCTTCGAACACCACCTCTTCCGGCACCCCGTCGATGGACAGGTAGAAGTGCCGCTTGCCCTCGCTCTTGAGGCCGATGCCGGTGATATCCACCTGATAGGTCTCGCCGTGCACGTCGACGCTGAAGGCGGTCGGCACGCCCTGGCCACCCACCGCGGCCACGCCATCGGCCGACGGCATGGGCAGCAGGGCTTCCGGCACCAGGGTCCCGGCGGCGCGTTCTTCGAGGAACTTGCGCCCGATGTCGGGGAACATGGCAAAGGTCATCACGTCCTCTTCGCTCTTGGCCAGGTCGCCGATCTCGGCGCGCAGGCGCGTCAGCTCGGGGCTGAGCAGATCGGCCGGACGCACTTCGATGACCTCTTCCTGGCCGATGGCCTGCTTGCGCAGCTGCTCGCAGATGGCGCCCGGCGCCTTGCCGTAGCGACCCTGCAGATAGAGCTTCACCTCGTTGGTGATGGTCTTGTAGCGCTCGCCGGCCAGCACGTTGAAGAAGGCCTGGGTGCCGACGATCTGCGAGGTCGGGGTCACCAGGGGCGGGTAGCCCAGGTCCTTGCGTACCCGCGGGATCTCTTCCAGCACCTCGTTCATGCGATTGAGGGCGCCCTGCTCGCGCAACTGGTTGGCGAGGTTGGAGATCATGCCGCCCGGCACCTGGTTGACCTGTACCCGGGTGTCGACCCCGGTGAATTCACTCTCGAACTGGTGATACTTCTTGCGCACCGCATGGAAGTACAGGCCGATCTCCTGCAGCAGTTCCAGGTTCAGGCCGGTGTCGTAGGGCGTGTCGCGCAGGGCCGCGACCATGGATTCGGTCCCCGGGTGGCTGGTGCCCCAGGCCAGGCTGGAGATCGCCGTGTCGATGCGATCGGCGCCGTTTTCCACCGCCTTGAGCTGGCACATGGCGGCCACCCCGGCGGTGTCGTGGGAGTGCACCACCACGTCCAGGCTCAGGGCCGCCTTGAGCGCCTTGACCAGTTCGCCGGTGGCATAGGGCGTCAGCAGACCGGCCATGTCCTTGATGGCGATGGAGTCTACGCCCAGGTCGGCCATGCGCCGCGCCTGCTCGACGAAGGCCGCCACCGTGTGCACCGGGCTGGTGGTGTAGCAGAGAGTGCCCTGGGCATGCTTGCCGCTGGCCTTGACCGCGCGGATGGCGGTCTCCAGGTTACGTACATCGTTCATCGCATCGAAGATGCGGAAGACGTCGATGCCATTGGCCGCGGCGCGCTCGACGAAGGCCTCGACCACGTCATCGCTGTAGTGCCGGTAGCCGAGCAGATTCTGGCCGCGCAGCAGCATCTGCAGCCGGGTGTTGGGCAGTGCCTGGCGCAACTGGCGCAGGCGCTCCCAGGGATCTTCCTTGAGGAAGCGCACGCAGGCGTCGAAGGTGGCGCCGCCCCAGACTTCCAGCGACCAGTAGCCGACCTGGTCGAGCTTGGCGCAGATAGGCAGCATGTCTTCGGTGCGCATGCGGGTCGCCAGCAGCGATTGGTGGGCGTCGCGCAGGATGGTGTCGGTGATCTGGATGCTTTTCATTGTTCTGTCGTCCTTACAGACCGGCGTGGGCGGCGATGGCGGCGGCGATGGCGATGGCCAGGTGCGTCGGGTTGCGCTTGATCGAATACTGGGTCAGCTCCGGATGGCTTTCCACGAAGCTGGTGTTGAAGCGCCCGCTGCGGAATTCCGGATCGCGCAGGATGGCCTGGTAATAGGGCGCGGTGGTCTTCACCCCCTGCACGCGCATGTCGTCCAGGGCGCGCAGGCCGCGGTCCATGGCCTCTTCCCAGGTCAGCGCCCAGACGATCAGCTTGAGGCACATGGAGTCGTAGTACGGCGGGATCACGTAGCCGGTGTAGATGGCCGTGTCGGTGCGTACCCCCGGTCCCCCCGGTGCGTAGTAGCGGGTGATCTTGCCGAAGCTCGGCAGGAAGTTGTTCTTCGGGTCCTCGGCATTGATGCGGAACTGCAGGGCGAAACCGCGGTGCAGGACGTCTTCCTGGGCGAAGGACAGCGGCAGCCCCGAGGCGATGCGGATCTGCTCGCGAACGATGTCGATGCCGGTGATTTCCTCGGTGATGGTGTGCTCCACCTGCACCCGGGTATTCATCTCCATGAAATACACCTCGCCCTCGGCGAGCAGGAATTCCACGGTGCCGGCGTTCTCGTAACCCACCGCCTTGGCCGCGCGCACCGCCAGGTCGCCGATATAGGCGCGCTGCTCGGGGGTCAGTTGGGGGCTGGGCGCGATCTCGATCAGCTTCTGGTTGCGCCGCTGGATGGAACAGTCGCGCTCGAACAGGTGCACGGTGTTGCCGTGGCTGTCGGCGAGGATCTGCGCTTCGATGTGCTTGGGATTGACGATGCACTTCTCGAGAAACACCTCGGCCGAGCCGAAGGCCTTGGTCGCCTCGGAGATCACCCGCGGATAGGCCTGTTCCAGCTCTTCGCGGGAGTTGCAGCGGCGGATACCCCGCCCGCCGCCGCCGGAGGTGGCCTTGAGCATCACCGGATAACCGAGGCGATCGCCTTCGCGCAGGGCCTCGGCGATGTCCGCCACGTTGCCCTCGGTGCCGGGGGTGCAGGGCACGCCGGCGGCGATCATGCTGCGCCGCGCCTCGGTCTTGTCGCCCATGCGGCGGATGACCTCGGCGGACGGTCCGATGAAACGGATACCGCGCTGGGCGCAGATTTCCGCCAGTTCGGCATTTTCGGAAAGGAATCCATAGCCGGGATGCAGGGCATCGCAGCCGGTCTCCACGGCGAGGTTCACCAGCTTGCGCGGATTGAGATAGCCCTCCAGCGGATCGCTGCCGATGCCATGGGCTTCGTCGGCACGTTTCACGTGGAGCGCTTGGCGATCGGCGTCGGAGTAGACCGCTACCGACCGAATGCCCATCTCGGCACAGGCACGCACGATGCGCACGGCGATCTCGCCCCGATTGGCGATAAGTATCTTCTTGATCACACCTGGCTCCTTGTCTGCTGCAGCGTGCAGCCGCTTGTTATTGCCGGTGACCTGAAGCTACGCCAGGGCCTCTCTTATGGAAAATAAATAATTGTTGGATACTCCATAAGTCATTCCTTATGGATCTCGCCGATGCCCATGCGCAAGCCGTTGATGCGACTCACCTTTCGCCAGTTGCAGGTATTCGAGGCCGTCTGCGAGGCCCGCTCCTACAGCCGCGCGGCCGACATCATGGCGCTGACCCAGCCGGCGGTGAGCCTGCAGGTGCGTCAGCTCGAAGAGGTGGTGGGCGCGCCGCTGTTCAACTACCTCAATCGCACCCTCTACCTCACCGAGGCCGGCGAGGCCCTGCGCCAGACCGGTCGCGATCTCTTCGCCCGGCTGGGCAGCCTGGACATGCAGCTGTCGAATCTGCGCGGCGCCCTGCACGGCCAGCTGCGCCTGGGAGTGGAAAGCAGTGCCCAGTACCTGGCGCCGCACCTGTTCAGCCAGTTCCGCGGCAGCCATCCCCAGGTCGACCTGGCGCTGACCGTGGGCAACCATGCCCGGGTGCTGCGTCGATTGACGGAGAATCGCGAAGACGTGGCGCTGATGTCCGGGGTGCCGAGCAACGCGGACCTGGATTTCCTGCCACTGCTGGACAATGCCATCGTCGCCGTGGCGCGTCCCGGCCATGCCCTGGCCGAGCGCAGCGGCCTCAGCCTGCGCGACCTGACGGCCTATCCGCTGCTGGTACGCGAGATCGGCTCCGGCACGCGCCAGGCCTGCGAGGACTATCTCAAGCAGAAGCGCGCGCACTTCGCCGAACAGCTGGAGATCGGCGCCTTCGAAGCGCAACGCGAAGCGGTCCGCGCCGGACTAGGGCTGGCCCTGCTGCCGCGCCAGGCCATTCGCAGCGATCTCGCCGCCGGCAGCCTGGTCGAGCTGGACGTCGCCGAGCTGCCATTGCGCCGTTCCTGGTGCGTGGTCCAGGTGCGCGGCAAGCCGCTGTCGCCAGTGGCCCAGGCCTTCGTCGACTATCTGCGCGGCCAGCGCAGCCTGATCAATGCGTTAGGTATTGCCCTGGAGCCTGCTGCCGGCGCTGGGCCTGGCGCTCGTCCAGCAGCTGATTGAGAAACAGCAGTTCATCGAGTTCCACGGCAAGCCGCTGTTCCTCGGCTCGGGCCTCGATGGCTCGGCGGAATTTCATCCGCCGTTGATCCTGGAGCTTTCTGCGAGTCTTGCTGTCGAGACGAACGCTGGATTGCTGGATGAGAGCGGTCATGCCAATTCCTCCGGGCTGGGATCGGAATGGGCAGCTTCACCCCAACAGGTGACGGTTTGGCGACAGCGAGGCGACTATTGGGTGTCGCTGTGCCTGGGCGACTTCGACGACAGCCGCAGACTGCGCAGGCTGCGCTTCACGCTCTTGAGATGCTCGACCAGCGCCGGACCACGGGACATGGCCACGCCCATGGCCAGCACATCGATCACCACCAGGTGGGCGATGCGCGAGGTCAGGGGCACATAGATGTCGGTGTCTTCGTGCACGTCGATGGCGATGTTGACCGTCGACAGATCGGCCAGCGGCGTCTGGCCCGGGCAGATGGTGATCAGCGCCGCGCCATTGTCACGAACCAGATTGGCGGTGATCAGCAGGTCCTTGGAGCGCCCCGACTGGGAGATGCAGATGGCGGCGTCGGAAGGGGTCAGGGTCGCCGCCGACATGGCCTGCATGTGCGGATCGGAATAAGCGGTGGCGCTGAGCTGCAGGCGAAAGAACTTGTGCTGGGCATCGTTGGCCACCGAACCCGAGGCACCGAAGCCGTAGAACATCACCCGCTGGGCCTTGGCGATCGCCTCGATGGCCGTTTCCAGCGCCCGCATGTCCAGGCGCTCGCGCACGTCCATGAGGGTGTGCAGGGTGGTGTCGAAGATCTTCAGGCTGAAGTCTTCCACCGCATCGTTCTCATGGATGGCGAACTGGCCGAAACTGGCCCCCGCCGCCAGGCTCTGCGCCAGGCGCAGCTTGAGATCCTGGAAGCCGTCGCAACCGATGGCCCGGCAGAAACGCACGATGGTGGGCTCGCTCACGCCGACGTTGTGGGCGAGGTCGGCCATGGAGCTGTGCATGACGGCAGCCGGATCCACCATGACCTGCTCGGCGACCTTGAGCTCCGACTTGCGCAGCAGGTGGCGGGATTGAGCAATGTGTTGCATGAGGTTCACAGGCGTATCTCGTCTAGCGGGCGGATGTAGTGCGTCGCACTTATACTACATAACGGTCGCCAAGGCTCTTGGTCATTACGATTCAGCACGGTCTTTTTCGCCCTTGCGCCAGCACTTCGTAGTCGCCCGGACAGGCGACTACCTGAGCCCGATCAGCTTTTGAACCGCTCTGCGCAAGGCCTTGCGCAGATTTCCGAGCAGTGGCGCACAGTAGTCCGGCCCGCGTCTTGTAGTCCTTTTACAAGTCACTGATCAGAAAGGATTTTTTTGTTCTGGCACGGCCCTTGTTAAACCCTGGTACCCGGGCCATGAAGCCCTATCACCAGGCAAGGAGAGCACCATGCCAACCCCCGCGTATCTGTCCCTCGAAGGCACCAAGCAAGGCCTGATCACCGCCGGCACCTTTACCGAAGACTCGGTCGGCAACATCTTCCAGGAAGGCCATGAAGACCAGATCCTGGTCCAGGCCTTCAATCACCAGGTGATCATTCCCCGCGATCCCCAGTCGGGTCAGCCCACCGGCCAGCGCGTGCACAAGCCGCTGATGATCACCAAGGTCTTCGACAAGGCCTCGCCGCTGATCTTCAACGCCCTCACCTCCGGCGAACGCCTCGGCAAGTGCCGCCTGGAGTGGTACCGCACCTCGGCCACCGGCACCCAGGAACACTACTTCACCATCGAACTGGAGGACGCCATCATCGTCGACGTCCAGTCACGCATGCCCAACTGCCAGGACCCGAGCATGGCGCACTTCACCCACCTGGAAGACGTCTACTTCACCTACCGCAAGATCGTCTGGACCCACGAGGTCTCCGGCACCTCCGGCACCTCCGGTTCCGACGACTGGCGCTCGCCGATCGCCGCCTGACGCGCCGCTCCCACGCCTTCCCCCGAACCCCCGGCTAGCCCTGCTGGCCGGGGGTTCGGCTGCCCCGCGCCACCCGCCTCGCCTCCTATCCGTCCGGTTTGGCGCTCCTTCTACCGCATCGGTAGAATGCGGCGATGAATGACGACATCTCCCTGCTGCTCAATTCCCTCAACGATGCCCAGCGTCAGGCCGTGGCCGCGCCCCTGGGTCGCCAACTGGTCCTGGCCGGTGCCGGCTCGGGCAAGACCCGCGTGCTGGTGCACCGCATCGCCTGGCTGATCCAGGTCGAGCGCGCCTCGCCGCACTCCCTCCTCTCGGTGACCTTCACCAACAAGGCCGCCGCCGAGATGCGCCACCGCATCGAGCAATTGCTCGGCATGAGTCCCCAGGGCATGTGGGTCGGTACCTTCCACGGCCTGGCCCATCGCCTGTTGCGGGCCCACTGGCAGGAAGCGGGGCTGTCGCAGAATTTCCAGATTCTCGACAGCGACGACCAGCAGCGCATCGTCAAGCGGGTGATCCGCGAGCTGGGCCTCGACGAGCAGCGCTGGCCGGCGCGCCAGGCGCAGTGGTTCATCAACGGCCAGAAGGACGAGGGCCTGCGGCCGCAGCACATCCAGGCCGCCGGTGACCTCTTCCTCAGCACCATGCGCAGCATCTACGAAGCCTACGAGGCCGCCTGCGCCCGCGCCGGAGTGATCGACTTTTCCGAGCTGCTGCTGCGCGCCCTGGATCTCTGGCGCAACAATCCCAGCCTGCTGGAACACTACCAGCGGCGCTTCCAGCACCTGCTGGTCGACGAATTCCAGGACACCAACGCCGTCCAGTACGCCTGGCTCAAGCACCTCGCCCAGAACGGCGCCAGCCTCATGGTGGTGGGCGACGACGACCAGTCCATCTATGGCTGGCGCGGTGCCAAGATCGAGAACATCCAGCAGTTCAACGAGGACTTCTCGGCCGAGATCATCCGCCTGGAGCAGAACTATCGCTCCACCGACACCATCCTCAAGGCCGCCAACGGCCTGATCGCCCACAACTTCGGCCGCCTCGGCAAGGAGCTGTGGACCGACACCGGCGAAGGCGAGGCCATCACCCTCTATGCCGGCTTCAACGAGCACGACGAAGCCCGCTACATCGTCGAAACCATCGAGAGCGAGTTCAAGAAGGGCAGCCGGCGCAGCGAGATGGCCATCCTCTACCGCTCCAACGCCCAGTCGCGGGTGCTGGAAGAGGCGCTGCTGCGCGAGAAGATCCCCTATCGCATCTATGGCGGTCTGAGATTCTTCGAGCGCGCCGAGATCAAGAACGCCATGGCCTACCTGCGGCTGATCCAGCATCGCCATGACGACGCCGCCCTGGAGCGGGTGATCAACGTGCCGCCGCGGGGCATCGGCGAGAAGACCGTGGAGGCGCTGCGCAGCGCCGCGCGGGCGCAGAACACCTCGCTGTGGCAGGCGCTGCACGACCTGGTCGGCGCCCGCGCGGTATCGGGTCGCGCCGCCTCGGCGCTCAACGTCTTCGTCGAGCTGGTCGATACCCTGGCACTCAAGGCCGAGGACCTGTCATTGCACAATCTCGTGCAGCAGATCATCGAGCAGACCGGCCTGGTCACCTTCCACAAGGAAGAAAAGGGCGAGAAAGGCCAGGCACGGGTGGAAAACCTGGAAGAACTGGTCAGCGCCGCGCGCTCCTTCGACTTCAGCGGCGACGAGGAGATGACGCCCCTGGCGGCCTTCCTCGACCACGCCGCCCTGGAATCCGGGGACACCCAGGCCGACAGCCACGAAGACAGCGTCCAGCTGATGACCCTGCACAGCGCCAAGGGCCTGGAATTCCCCCTGGTGTTTCTCGCCGGCATGGAAGAAGGGCTGTTTCCGCACAAGATGAGCCTGGAGGAACCCGGCCGGCTGGAAGAGGAACGTCGCCTGGCCTACGTGGGTATCACCCGGGCCATGCGCCGCCTGGTGATGAGCTATGCGGAGACCCGCCGTCTCTATGGCAGCGAGACCTACAACAAGGTGTCGCGCTTCGTGCGCGAGGTACCGGACGGCCTGATCCAGGAGGTGCGCCTGTCCAATGCGGTCAAGCAGCCCTTCGCCGGCAGTCGTCCCAACCTCTTCGCCCAGGCGCCAGTGCCGGAGACCACCTTCAGTCTCGGCCAGGCGGTGCGTCATGCGCTGTTCGGCGAAGGCGTCATCCTCAACTACGAGGGCTCCGGCGCCCATGCCCGGGTGCAGGTGAACTTCAAGTCCGAAGGCAGCAAGTGGCTGATGGTGAGCTACGCCAAGCTCGAACCCCTCTAGCGATGACCACCTCCTGGCTGTTCTGGGCGCTCCTGGCGGCGGCCTTCGCCGCCCTGACCGCCATCTTCGGCAAGCTGGGCGTGGAACACGTCAACGCCGATTTCGCCACCCTCTTGCGCACCCTGGTGGTCGTGGTGGTCCTGGCGGTCATTGTCCTGGCCACCGGACAGGCGCAACCCCTGGCCAGCATCGCCGGGCGCAGCTATCTGTTCCTGGTGCTCTCGGGTGTGGCCACCGGCCTGTCCTGGCTGTGCTACTACCGGGCGCTCAAGCTGGGCCCGGTATCGCTGGTGGCGCCGGTGGACAAGCTGAGCGTGGTGCTGGTGGCGATCTTTGGCGTGGCGCTGCTGGGTGAGCGTCTGGATCTGCGCCAGTGGTGCGGCATCGCCGCCATCGGCGGGGGCGTACTGCTGCTCGCCTGGCGGCCTTGAGGGGGCGCAGGAAAAGGGCCTGACCGCCGGTGGGAGATTGCCGGACGGCAGAAAGCGGCCAAGCCGATTTCCTGCATTGCGCATTCCCTTGCCATCGTCCCGTTCATTCAAACGGGCGACTTAGAGCGATTCTGCCGCGTCGATCCCCAGCCGGCAATGGCAGGATTGCGCAAAAGCGGGCTAATGGTGTCCGCCCTTGTCCTGTTCCAGGGTCTCGATGAAGGCGATCTGCAGTCGCGAATGGACGCGGATGAACCAGCGCCACAGCACCGCGATCACCACCACCGCGACCAGGCCGATCAGCAGCAACAGCTCGCCGCGCGGCAGGATGCTGCTGCTCAGCGCGGCCAGCAGCACCAGAATGCCGGCCAGCGACAGCAGGGGGATCAACTCGCTGACCAGTCGCCGCACCGGCTGCGTATAGCGCCCGGCCTGGTTCTGCCGCACGCTGAGTTCGGCCATCAGCATGGCCAGGGCCTTGAGCTTGCGATAGGCGGCGATCAGGCAGGGCAGCGACAGCAGCAGTGCGCCACCCCAGATGCAGGCCTTCTGCAGATCGGCATCGACGATCCAGGCGCTGAGCCAGCCCGCCAGGCCGCCGGCGAAATAGGCGCCGCCCAGGAAGATGGCGATGACCAGCGACAGGTTGATGCCGACCTGCAGCAGGATGCGTCTCATCATGCCGGCCAGGACCGCCTTCTCGCCCTGGGGCTGAATGCTGCGCAGCCATTCGCCATAGATGCCAAGCACCCGCTGCAGGGGCTGCGGCAGCCAGCGACCGATCCACAGCGCCAGTGGATCGGCGGCCTTGATCAGATAGGGGGTGAGCAGCGTGGTGACCGCCGACACGGCCACCGCCACCGGATAGAGGAAATGGCTGGTGACCCCCAGGGTGATCCCCAGCGTGGCGATGATGAAGGAGAACTCGCCGATCTGCGCCAGGCCCATGCCGACCCGCAGCGACGTCCGGCCGTCGTTGCCGGCGATCAGGCTCCCCAGGCTGCAGGCGAGGATCTTGCCCAGCACCACGGCAATGCTGATCACGGTGATCGGCCAGGCGTACTCCACCAGGACCTTGGGATCGAGCAGCAGGCCGATGGCGACGAAGAAGATGGCGCTGAACATGTCGCGCAACGGCTCCACCAGCGTCTCGATCTTCAGCAGCTGGCGCGACTCGGCCATGATGGCGCCGATCAGGAAGGCCCCCAGCACTACGCTGTATTCCAGCTTGGCCACCAGCAGGCAGAAGCCGAAGCACAGCCCCAGCACCGTGATCAGCAGCATCTCGTTGCTTTCGAATTTGGCCACGTAGGCCAGCAGGCGTGGCACCAGCAGGATGCCGATGACCAGGGCCACGATCATGAACAGACTCAGCTTGCCCAGCGTAGAGGCCACCGCGCCCGGCGCCACCGAGCCGCTCACCGCCAGGCCCGACAACAGGGCGATGATGCCGATGCCAAGGATGTCCTCGACGATCAGCACGCCAAAGATCTGCTGGGCGAAGCGCTCGTGCTTCATCTTCAGCTCGTTGAGCGCCTTGACGATGATGGTGGTCGAGGAGATGGCCAGGATAGCGCCGAGGAACAGCGAATCCATGTGCGACCAGTCGAACATCTGCCCTACCTGGTAACCCAGCCAGAGCATCAGGCTGATCTCCAGGAAGGCGGCGATGAAGGCCGTGGCGCCCACCCGGAACAGCTTGCGCAGCGAGAATTCCAGGCCAAGGCTGAACATCAGGAAGATGACCCCTACCTCGGCGAGGGTCTTGATGCTTTCTTCGTCGTGGATCAGACCGAATGGCGGGGTGTGGGGTCCGATGATGAAGCCGGCGAGGATATAGCCCAGGACCACGGGCTGCTTGAGGCGGTGGAAGAGAATGGTCACCACGCCGGCCACCAGCATGATGACGGCCATGTCCTGGATAAAAGCTATGGCATGCATCGGCCGGGCCCTCCTCTGACGGGCCGGGCACTCTCCCGACACCTGCGCTGACTGGAGTGCAAGACTAGCATCTGCAAACTCTTGTGACGGATCCTGCAAAAATCTGTAATAGATTGATGTGCTTGGAAAATTTCAGCCATCGCAAGCACTTGGCGCACGGCTTCCCGGGAACGCTGACAGGGCAAAATACCGAAACAATTCACGCTGGCTGTACTTGACCGGGCAGCGCAAGATGTATCCAACACCAGACTCTTCACAGAGAGAACACCACATGCAACGCCTGATGAGCATCTTCATGATCCTGTGCCTGGGCCTCACGCTCAGCCTGGATGCCAATGCCAAACGCATGGGCGCCGGCAAGTCCGCTGGCGCCGCGCCCATCCACCAGACCCGCCAGGCCGCGCCGACCCAGCAGCCGGGCATGGCCGCTCCCGCCGCCGGTGCTGGCGCCGCCGCCGCTGCCCGTCCCAGTGGCGCCTCGCGCTGGCTCGGCCCGCTGGCCGGTATCGCCGCCGGTGGTCTGCTGGCCTCCATGTTCATGGGTGACGGTTTCGAAGGCTTCCAGTTCTTCGACTTCCTGATCCTGGCCCTCATCGCCTTCGTGATCTTCCGCCTGATCGCCCGGCGCAAGCAGCAGGCCGGTCCGCAGCCCGCCGTGGCCGGTCATGCACCCATGCAGCGCGAGATGCCCAACCAGCCCGGCAACGGCGGTCTGTTCGGGGGTGCCGCTGCCGGCGCCGCGCCGGTGATCAACGCACCGAGCTGGTTCAATGCCGAGCGCTTCGTGGCAGCCGGTCGTGATCACTTCATGAGCCTGCAGCAGCACTGGGACGCCAACGAGATGGACAAGATCTCCGAGTTCGTCACCCCGCAGATGCTGCAGTGGCTGCGTGACGAGCGCGCTGCGCTGGGCGAAGGCTTCCAGTCGACTTACATCGAGAACCTGAACGCTACCCTGGACGGTGTCGAGGACCTGCAGGGCAAGACCATCGCCACCATCACCTTCAACGGTGTCTCCAAGGAATCGCGCTTCGATCAGGGCCAGCCGTTCAGCGAAAGCTGGCGCATGGAGCGCATGGCCGGCGAGAACCAGCCCTGGCTGCTGGCCGGTATCCGCCAGAACGCCTGATAAGGGCGCTTCACCGAAAAGCCCGGCTCTACGCCGGGCTTTTTCATGGGCGCCGCCTGCCGAACATCTCTCGAAACCGCTATCAAGTCCGCACGGAAGCTGCCGTTATCCCGGACTGAACTGCTAACCTTGCGCGCCTCTTTTCCCTTTATCCGGTGCGCATTTCGAGAGAGGCCTGCTATGGAAGACGTCATCGAACGCCTGCGTGAAGAAAACGAACCCGTTCCCGTACCCCTGGAGCTGCCCGACGAAGACCTGCTGGTCGAGATCGAGGAAGAACTGCTCATCAGTCTGCCGCCGGAATTCCGTGAATTCCTGCTGACCGTCAGCGACGTGGTCTATGGTCGTATCGAGCCGGTGACCGTCACCGATCCGCAGTCCCATACCTATCTGCCGGAAGTGGCCGCCACTGCCTGGGACGAAGGCCTGCCGCGTGAGTACATTCCCCTCTGCGCCAGCGATGACGGCTACTACTGCGTCAGCCAGGAAGGCGAGGTACTGTTATGGGAAGACGGCGACCTGACCGACGAATCCTGGGATTCGGTGTGGATCTGGGCCCGCGACGTCTGGCTGGAAGGCTGACCGGGCCGGTACTGAACGACCCTGCCCAACATGGGTCTGGATAAGGCCATCACTCCGGAGGAAGCGTCATGAGCACTCCCGTCGTCCTGATCACTGGCGCCGCGGGCGGCCTCGGCCGCGCCCTGGCGCAACGCTTCGCCCAGAGTCGCTGGCGCGTCGCCGCCGCCGACCGCGATGCCGAGGGCCTGCATGGGCTGAATGGCATCGTCGGCCTGGATTCCAGCGTGACCGCCGATATTTCCAGCGCCGAGGACTGCCGTTCCCTGGTCAGCAAGGTCATGGCCCGCACCGGGCGCCTGGATGCCCTGATCAATGCCGCGGGCATCTGGCGCGAAGGCGAGGTGGAGACCTTTACCGAGGACGACTACGACCTGGTGATGGCGGTCAATCTCAAGGCCACCTTCTTCATGTGCTCGGCGGCCATCCCCTTCCTCAAGGAAAATCGCGGCGTCATCATCAATGTCGCCAGCGGCGCCGGGCGTCAGCCCATCGCCGGTGCGGCGGCCTATGGTGCCGCCAAGGCGGCGGTGCGCTTCTTCAGCCAAAACCTGGCGGTGGAGCTGGCGCGCGATGGGGTGCGGGTCAACGCCGTCTCGCCAGGCGACATCGACACCCCCATGCTGGACTTCCAGGCTGCCCACTATGGCAACGGCGATCCGGCGGGCTATCGTCGCAACCTGCTCAATCGCTATCCGCAGGGCGAAACCGCGCGCTTCATCCAGCCGGAAGAGGTGGCCGAGTTCGTCTATTTCCTCTGCCAGCCCCAGGCGGCAGCCATTTCCGGCGCCGACCTGCCCATCGACTTCGGTCTCTCCGCCGGCCGTTGACGGCTGTGACAGACGGCGCCGCTGCGCCGTCTACAGGATTTCCCCTCGAGGATTCGCCCATGGAAGCCGGCAACCACCAGTTGAGCATGACCATCCTGATGACCCCGGACCTGGCCAACTTTTCTGGCAAGGTCCACGGGGGCGCGCTACTCAAGTATCTCGACGAAGTGGCCTATGCCTGCGCCAGCCGCTATGCCGGGCGCTACGTGGTCACGCTATCGGTGGATCAGGTGATCTTTCGCGAACCTATCCATGTCGGTGAGTTGGTGACCTTTCTGGCCTCGGTGAACTACACCGGAACCACCTCCATGGAGATCGGCATCAAGGTCATCACCGAGAACATTCAGCAACGCTCGGTACGCCATACCAACAGCTGTTTCTTCACCATGGTCGCCGTGGACGAAGACGGCAAATCCTGCCCGGTTCCCCAACTCGAACCGGCGACGACGGACGAGAAGCGGCGCTGTGTGCAGGCCCAGCAGCGTCGGCAGATCCGTCGAGAACTTCAAGAGCGCTATCAGGCACTCAAGGAAACCTTCTGAGTTTTGCCGGCTAGGTGGCCGTCGTTCAATGGCAGCGGCGCCGGGATCTGGCACTCCAGATCCCTGGAGCCCGCCGGTTCCACGACACCCCGCTGATATCCACCCTGGCGATCGGCCTGGTCCAGGCGTTCGCCTTCGGCATCCCGGCCACCCGCCTGCGCCTGCCGCCCATCGCCGGCTAACTGCTCGACGGGGTGGTCGCCGGTCCCTCCACGCCCGGCTTCGTCGCCTGGCGAACTAGCGCCGCTGGATCTTGAAGTTGAAGGTCTTGGTCGCCTTGCGCGGCACGATCTGACCACCGGAAATCCGCGGGGCGAAGCGCCATTCGCCCAGCACCTCGAGCACGGCGCGCTCCAGTTGCTTGTTGGAGGCTTCCAGCACCTGGATATCGGCCAGTCGACCGTCCGCGGTCACGGTGAACATCACCCGCACCTCGCCACCCACGCCGCGACGACGGAGCATTTCCGGATATTCCGGCGGTGTCATCTTGACCGGCCGGATATCGGCGTCGTCGATGCTGCCGGTAGGCAGACCCGCGGTCTTTGGCGGACCGGACGGTGCCGCGGCCGGTGCCGGCTGGCTGGGGGCGGCGGTGGCCGCAGGCGCGGGTGCCGGTGCGGCCTGGGTAACGGGCTGGGGGGCAGGCTCGACCTTTTTCGGCAGTGGCTTCTGCTGGCTGTGCTCGACCGGCTTGGGCTTCGGCTTGGGTTTGGGCTTTTCCACCACTGGCTTGGGCGGCTCCACCGGCTTAGGTGGCTCCACGGGCTTGGGTGGCTCCGGGGGCGGCGGTTCGGGTTGTGGCGGCGGCGGCGCGGGCGGTGCCGGGGTCGGCGCCGGGGGTTCAGGAACCGGTTTGGGCAACTGGATGAAGCTGACCTGCATGGGTTCGTCACCCTTGGCGATCTTCAACTCCGGCGGCGCCTGGACCACCATGAACAGCGCCGCCGCCATGCTGGCATGCATGATCAGCGACAGCGCCGAGGCGGCGCCCCAACCGCGGCCACGCGGTGGCTGCTCGCCCGGCTCGGCCGCACCGACCGGGGTCAGTACCGGTGTCAGGATCTCTTCGTTACGCTCGGGCATGCGGAACGACAGGATGGTGGCCGAAGGCTCGCTTCGCTCGGCATTGACTCCGGCCACCGGCTCCACGTCGCCGGTCAGGGCGGCCCTGACGGGTCCCTGGACGGATTCCACCTCGTCACCGTCGGAACGCGCGGCAATTACAGGAGGTTCAGGCTTGGCAAGCGACGTCGGAGCCATGGGAGCAATACGCAGAGGAAGTAAATTTAATAATCATTATCATTAACTGAACAAATTTGGCAACCTCAAATGTCGCGAATGGTCTCGCGCAGCGCCTTTTCGAGAGCCTCTAGATCCGGCCTTTCCTCCAGAATCAGCTCCAGCCGGTTGTCACGCCGCCATAGCGTTGGTTCCCAGCGAGCTTCTCCGGCGAGACCGTTGTAGGCCTGCCAGCCGTCCGCCAGCTGCAGGACCGCCTTCAGTCTGAGCAGGCCAGGAAGATCACCCAGCAGGGCCAGCAGCGCCGGCCCATCGAAGCTGTGACTGGAATGCCAGCGCCAACCGACGGCCTGGTGTCCCTCCTGGATATGGCTGAAGCGCAGCGGGCGCCCGGGCAGTAGCAGTGCCTGCGGGCTGGCGGTGGCGCCAGGCTCGGGCAGCTCACCGCCAGCCGATGGCTCGGCACTTGCCAGGGGCAGTTCGGCCAGGGGGATCCGCCCGCCTTCGGTCCAGTACAGCGGCGTGTCGCCGAGTTCCGCAGGCAGGAGTGTCCGGTCCAGACCGGCGCTCTTGTTGAGCACGACCAGACCGGCCTGCTCCAGCGCCTGTTGCTGGGCCTCCGGCAGGGGCTGGCCTTGCAGCACCTGCCGGGTATCCACTACCCAGATCAGGGGTTGCAGGCTCAGCACCCCGGCCCAGGGCGAGGCCTGGAGTTGCCGATAGAGGCTGGCGGGATGGCCGAGACCGGAGGGCTCGATGAACAGCCGCTGCGGCCGAGCGCGTCGCAACAGCCGTGTGAGGGCCACCTGCAGGGGTACGCCCTGGACGCAGCACAGGCAACCACCCGGGACCTCGGCGATACTCAGGCCCTCGTCGTCCGGGGTCATCAGCGCCGCATCGAGTCCGACCTGGCCGAATTCATTGACCAGGATCGCCCACCGTTCATGGGCGGGACGCTGGGCGAACAGCTGGCGGATCAGGGTGGTCTTGCCGGCCCCCAGAGGACCGGCGATCACATGGGTCTTGATATCGGCGAGGCGCATGGCGGGAGGTCGAGTGCTAGAGTGGCGATTTGATCGAGGAGATAGGCTGGAATGTGGCGATCGCTGAT
The DNA here is from genome assembly GCF_029959585.1 of Pseudomonas sp. PS02302. Taxonomy (NCBI): domain Bacteria; kingdom Pseudomonadati; phylum Pseudomonadota; class Gammaproteobacteria; order Pseudomonadales; family Pseudomonadaceae; genus Pseudomonas; species Pseudomonas sp. PS02302. Next base: position 36,000 of record NZ_JASCON010000029.1, on the reverse strand, counting down.
CCCGCTGCTGCTGTTGCCGTCCCTGGCACTCGCCGATGCCTGCGTGATTCGCAGTCGTCAGGCCAGTGTGGACGTGCAGATCTGCCAGAGCAACATCGATATCCCCGCCCAGCTGTTTCGCGACGGCTTCTGCCAGCCGCAGCTCAAGGGTCAGCAGACCGAGGTGCGCTTCGTCGACCGCTGTCCGGTGGGCGAGATCGGTATCTGCCAGGGTGCACGCAGCCCGGGTGTGCCCTATCGGCAGGACATCCACTATTACGGCGAGCCCGGCGACGGCCGCTTCCTGGCCGTCGCCTGCAGTCAGCAGAATCAGGGTAGCTGGCGCGTACCCTGAGGTTCCACGTGGAACCGCTTATTCCACGGTCACCGACTTGGCCAGGTTGCGCGGCTGATCCACATCGGTGCCCTTGAACACGGCCACGTGATAAGACAGCAACTGCAGCGGGATCGTGTAGAGGATCGGCGACAGGGCGTCGTGGATATGCGGCATGGGCACGATCCGCGTACCTTCGCCTTCCTCGAAAGCGGCGCGTTCGTCGGCAAAGACGATCAGCTGACCACCGCGCGCCCGCACCTCCTGCAGGTTGGACTTGAGCTTCTCCAGCAACTCGTTGTTGGGCGCTACCGTCACTACCGGCATGTCGGCATCCACCAGTGCCAGGGGACCATGCTTGAGTTCCCCGGCCGGATACGCCTCGGCGTGGATGTAGGAAATCTCCTTGAGCTTGAGCGCGCCCTCCATCGCCACGGGGTACTGCTCGCCCCGCCCGAGGAACAGGGTGTGGTGCTTCTCGGCAAAGGACTCCGCGAGCTTCTCGACCGTCTTGTCCATGGCCAGTGCCTCATCCAGGCGCGCCGGCAGCCGGCGCAGCTCGGCCACCAGCTCGGCTTCGACACCGGCATCCAGGCGTTGCTGACAGCGTCCCAGACTCAGGGTCAGCAACAGCAGGGAGACCAGCTGGGTGGTAAAGGCCTTGGTCGAGGCCACGCCGATCTCCGGACCGGCCTGGGTCAGAAAGCTCAGCTGGGATTCGCGCACCAGGGAGCTGGTCGCCACGTTGCAGATCGCCAGGCTGCTCAGATAGCCGGATTGCTTGGCCATGCGCAGCGCGGCCAGGGTATCGGCGGTCTCGCCGGACTGGGAGATGGTAACGAACAGAGTGTCCGGGCTGACGGCGACGCGGCGATAGCGGAATTCGCTGGCCACCTCGACCTGGCAAGGAATGCCCACGTATTCCTCGATCCAGTAGCGCGCCACCGAACCGGCATGGAAGCTGGTGCCACAGGCGACGATCTGTACCTGACGGACCTTGGCGAACAAGGCTGACGCCGAGGGACCAAAGGCCTCGGGCAGCACCTGCCCATCACCCAGGCGCCCTTCCAGGGTGCGCTGGACCACGCTGGGCTGCTCGTGGATCTCCTTGAGCATGAAGTGGCGATAGGCGCCTTTGTCGGCCGCCTCGCTGCCTTCGTGGTACTGCACCATCTCGCGCTGGACCGGCACGCCGGTCACGTCCCAGAGGTGGACCTGATCCAGACGGATCTCGGCCACGTCGCCCTCTTCCAGATAGACGAAACGATCGGTCACCTGACGCAGCGCCAGCTGGTCGGAAGCGAGGTAGTTCTCGCCCAGACCCAGGCCGATCACCAGGGGACTGCCGCTGCGGGTCGCCACCAGGCGATCCGGCTGCTGGCGCCAGACCGCCGCCAGGCCATAGGCGCCGTGCAGCTCCTTGACCGCTGCCTTGAGCGCCGTGGTCAGGTCGCCGCTGTCCTGCAGCTTGAGGTGCAACAGATGGACAATGACCTCGGTGTCGGTCTGGGAAGTGAAGACATAGCCCTGAGCCTTGAGCTGGACGCGCAGGGCTTCGTGGTTTTCGATGATGCCGTTGTGCACCACGGCCACGTCACCCTGGGAGAAATGCGGGTGGGCATTGGCTTCGGTGGGTGCACCATGGGTCGCCCAGCGGGTGTGGGCGATGCCCAGGCGACCGGCCAGGGGATCGGCCAGCAGCGCCGCTTCCAGCTCGCTGACCTTGCCGATACGGCGCAGGCGCTGCAACTCGCCCTGGCCATCCAGCAGGGCCAAGCCGGCGCTGTCGTAGCCACGGTACTCCAGGCGCTTAAGACCCTCGACCAGAATGGCGGTGATGTTACGCTCGGCAATGGCGCCGACGATTCCACACATGCTTACCTCCCGTTGCCGTCTTATCCACAGCGACCCGGCAGGGCCGCCTGTGGATGACCTGATTGTCTAGTTTTCCACAGGGGCGCAAACCACCTGCACCCCCCGGGTTTCGATCGCCCGGGCTGCCTCGGCGGGCAGGCGCTCATCGGTGATGAGCACGTCCACCCTTTCCCAAGGTAGTTCCAGATTGGGAATTCGCCTGCCCAGCTTGCTCGCTTCGGCCATGACCACCACTTCCCGCGCCACCTCGGCCATCACTCGCGACAGCGACAGATGCTCGTTGAAGGTGGTGGTACCGCGCTCCGGATCGAGGCCGTCGGCGCCGATGAATAGCTGGTCGAAGTCGTAGGATCTGAGCACCTGCTCGGCGACCTGGCCCTGGAAGGATTCCGAATGCGGATCCCAGGTGCCGCCGGTCATCAGCAGCATGGGTTCCTGCTCCAGCTCGCGTAGCGCCGTGGCCACCTGCAGGGAATTGGTCATGACCACCAGCCCGGGCCGGCGATCGAGCTGGGGAATCAGCGCCGCCGTGGTGCTGCCGCAATCGATGATGATCCGTGCATGTTCGCGCAGGCGCTGGGCCGCGGCCCGGGCGATGGCCTGCTTGAAGGGCGACGCCTGGGGCGGTGCCTCGACCAGCAGTTCCTGGGGCATGGCCACCGCGCCGCCGTAGCGACGCAGGAGCAGGCCATTGCGCTCGAGGGCGGCCAGGTCCTTACGGATGGTGACCTCGGAGGTCTCCAGCTGACGGGCCAGCCCGTCCACGCTGACCTCGCCCTGCTCCTGGAGCTGGGCAAGGATGGCATGCCGGCGCTGCGCGGTATTGCGACGAGTCATAAATTTCGATTCGAAAGATAATGGATCGAATCAAAACCTAATAGCGAGCGGCCGTCAAGTCTTGGGAGTCTTCTTCGGTCGCTGCCAGCCAGTCTTGTTGACCTGCCGGGCCCGCCCCAGCGCCAGGGTATCAGCGGGAACATCTGCCGTGATGACCGAGCCAGCCGCCGTGGTCGCGCCCGCGCCGAGGCTGACCGGAGCGACCAGCGAACTGTTGGAACCCACAAAGACATCCGCGCCGATTTCGGTTCGAAACTTATTGGCGCCGTCGTAGTTGCAGGTGATGGTGCCCGCCCCTATGTTGCTGTCCGGACCAATGCTGGCATCACCCAGGTAGCTCAGGTGCCCGGCCTTGGCGCCGGCCTGCAGATGGGCGTTCTTCAGTTCGACGAAGTTACCCACATGGGCCTTGCTGCCTAGTTCGCTGCCGGGTCGCAGGCGAGCGAAGGGACCGACGTCGGCGCCCTCCCCTACCACGGCGCCGTCCAGATGACTGTTGGCCTTGATGATGGCGCCGCGCTTGAGCACGCTGTCCTTGATCACGCAATTCGGACCGATGCTCACGCCGTCCTCCAGCACCACCCGACCTTCGAGAATGACATTGACGTCGATGGAGACGTCGCGGCCGGCCTCGACCTGCCCGCGCTGATCGAAGCGCAGCGGATCCAGCAGGGTCACGCCCTGCAGCATCAGGCGCTCGGCGGCGCGTTGCTGGAAGTGCCGCTCCAGCTGGGCCAGTTGCCGGCGATCGTTGGCGCCCTGTACTTCCATGGCATCCGCCGGCTGGCTGGTGGCGATGGTCAGGCCGTCCGCCACCGCCAGGGCGATGACGTCGGTCAGGTAATACTCGCCCTGGGCATTGCTGTTGGACAGGCGGCCCAGCCAATCCGCCAGTCGCCGACCGGGTACCGCGAGGATGCCGGTATTGCCTTCGCGAATGGCGCGCTGGGCGTCGCTGGCGTCCTTGTGCTCGGCGATGGCAGTTACCTGCCCCTGGTCATTGCGCAGGATCCGGCCATAGCCGGTGGGATCGTCCAGCTCCACGGTCAGCAGCGCCAGGTGACCGTCATCCACCTGCTGCAGCAGGCGCTGCAGGGTCTCGGTCTGGATCAGGGGGACATCGCCATAGAGGATCAGCACCCGCTCCGCCGTCAGCGCCGGCGCCGCCTGGGCCACGGCATGCCCGGTGCCGAGCTGCTCGGCCTGGACAACGAAGCTCACGTCCTCGGCGGCCAGCTGGCTACGGACCTGGTCGGCGCCATGCCCGATGACGACGTGGATGCCGGCCGGCTGCAGTTCACGGGCGCGGTCGAGGACATGCCCCAGCATGCTGCGACCGGCCACGGGATGCAGCACCTTGGGTAGAGCGGATCTCATGCGGGTGCCCTGGCCAGCAGCCAGGATGACGATTTCCAGGGACATCGGAACCTCGGAGACAGAAGGAAGAGAAGGGTCGACGACCGCGGGCAACAGGGCCCCACACGCGTCAACCCTGTGGAATTCTCGCGCCACTTTTCGAGCGACAAAAGAAAAGGGTAGCCGAAGCTACCCTTGTCGTTACAGCCTGACCTTGCGCTTAGCGCTTGGCCTGCCGCTTGAGCTGCTGGATGGTACGCAGCTGGGCGGCGGCTTCGGCGAGCTGAGTGGCGGCAGCGGTGTAGTCGAACTCCGTGCCCTTGTCGCTCAGGGCTGCCTCGGCGCGCTGCTTGGCTTCCAGAGCGGCAGCTTCGTCGATGTCACCGGCGCGGCTGGCGGTATCGGCCAGCACTTCGACGACATTCGGCTGCACTTCCAGGAAACCACCGGAGATGTAGAACACCTCCTCGACGCCCCCGGCCTTGACCAGGCGGATGGGGCCCGGTTTCAGATCGGTGAGCAGCGGCGCATGGCCCGGGGCGATACCCAGATCACCCAGGTGGCCGTGGGCGATGATCATCTCCACCGCGCCGGAGAAGATTTCCCCTTCCGCGCTGACGATGTCGCATTGGACTGTCTTGGCCATAGCGTGCCTCTAAGAGCGCCCGTCGCCGGGCGCGGCAGTTACAGTTTCTTGGCTTTCTCGATGGCTTCGTCGATGCCGCCGACCATGTAGAACGCCTGCTCGGGCAGGTGATCGTAGTCGCCACGCAGGATCCCGGAGAAGCCGGCGATGGTGTCCTTGAGGGACACGTACTTGCCGGGCGAACCGGTGAAGACCTCGGCCACGAAGAACGGCTGGGACAGGAAGCGCTGGATCTTACGAGCACGGGATACCAGCTGCTTGTCGGACTCGGACAGTTCGTCCATGCCCAGGATCGCGATGATGTCCTTCAGCTCCTTGTAGCGCTGCAGCACGTACTGGACGCCGCGAGCGGTGTCGTAGTGCTCCTGGCCGATCACGTTCGGGTCCAGCTGGCGCGAGGTGGAGTCCAGGGGATCGACCGCCGGGTAGATACCCAGGGAAGCGATGTCACGGGACAGAACCACAGTGGCGTCCAGGTGGGCGAAGGTGGTCGCCGGGGACGGGTCGGTCAAGTCATCCGCAGGGACGTAGACGGCCTGTACGGAAGTGATCGAGCCCTTCTTGGTGGAGGTGATGCGCTCCTGCAGGACACCCATCTCCTCGGCCAGGGTCGGCTGGTAGCCCACCGCGGACGGCATACGACCCAGCAGCGCGGACACTTCGGTGCCGGCCAGGGTGTAGCGGTAGATGTTGTCGACGAACAGCAGGACGTCACGGCCTTCGTCACGGAATTTCTCGGCCATGGTCAGACCGGTCAGGGCCACGCGCAGACGGTTGCCTGGCGGCTCGTTCATCTGGCCATAGACCAGGGCGACCTTGTCCAGAACGTTGGAATCCTTCATCTCGTGGTAGAAGTCGTTCCCTTCACGGGTACGCTCGCCCACGCCGGCGAACACGGAATAACCGCTGTGCTCGATGGCGATGTTACGGATGAGTTCCATCATGTTGACGGTCTTGCCCACGCCGGCGCCGCCGAACAGGCCGACCTTACCGCCCTTGGCGAAGGGGCAGACCAGGTCGATGACCTTGATGCCGGTTTCCAGCAGATCGTTACCACCGGCCTGCTCTGCATAGGACGGGGCCTTGCGGTGGATTTCCCAGCGCTCTTCCTCGCCGATGGGGCCGGCTTCGTCGATGGGGTTGCCCAGCACGTCCATGATGCGGCCGAGGGTCTTGACGCCGACCGGGACCTTGATGGCCTCGCCGGTGTTGCCCACGTTCAGGCCACGCTTGAGGCCTTCGGTGCTACCCATGGCGATGGTACGGACCACGCCGTCGCCCAGCTGCTGCTGGACTTCCAGGGTGGTTTCGGCACCCTGCACCTTGAGGGCGTCAAAGACGCGCGGAACCGCGTCGCGCGGGAATTCCACGTCGATCACGGCGCCGATGATTTGTACGATACGTCCGCTACTCATTTCGCGTTCCTCGAATGTTTAAGCTGTCCGTCAGACCGCGGCGGCGCCGCCGACGATTTCCGAAATTTCTTGGGTGATCGCAGCCTGGCGAGCCTTGTTGTAGACCAGCTGCAGCTCCTTGATGAGATCGCCGGCGTTGTCGGTGGCGTTCTTCATCGCGATCATCCGCGCGGCCTGTTCGCTGGCAGCGTTCTCGACCACGGCCTGGTACACCTGGGATTCCACGTAGCGCACCAGCAGACCGTCGAGCAGGGTCTTGGCGTCGGGCTCGTAGAGGTAGTCCCAGTGCTTGCCCTGCAGCTCACCGCCCTCGCTTGGCACCAGGGGCACCAGCTGCTGGATGGTCGGCTTCTGGGTCATGGTGTTGACGAAGACGTTGGACACCACGTAAAGACGGTCGATACGGCCGTTCAGGTAGGCATCCAGCATCACCTTGATGCTGCCGATCAGATCGCCGATCGCCGGGGCTTCGCCGAGGTGGCTGATGGCCGCGACCACGTTGCCGCCGAAGCTGCGGAAGAAGGAGGCACCCTTGGCCCCGATCACCGCCAGATCGATCTCCACACCCTTGCCGCGCTGGTCGCTCATGTCGCGAACCAGAGCCTTGAACAGGTTGGTGTTCAGACCACCGGCCAGACCCCGATCGGAGCTGACCACGATGTAGCCGACGCGCTTGACCTCGCGTTCCACCATGAAGGCATGGCGGTACTCGGGGTTGGCGTTGGCCAGGTGGCCGATCACAGCGCGGATGCGCTCGGCATAAGGCTTGCTGGCAGCCATGCGGGCCTGAGCCTTACGCATCTTGCTGACCGCGACCTTTTCCATGGCGCTGGTGATCTTCTGTGTGCTTTTGATGCTCGCGATCTTGCCGCGAATCTCTTTTGCGCCTGCCATGTGACACCTATCGGGTTGGCAAACAGGGGCTGGCGCCCCCGTCGCGGCTTACCAGGTTTGCGTGGCCTTGAACTTCTCGATTCCCGCCTTGATGCCGGCGTCGATCTCGTCGTTGAAGTCGCCCTTCACGTTGATCTTGGCCATCAGGTCGGCGTGATCGCGGTTGAAGTAGGCGATCAGGGCCTGCTCGAAGCTACCGATCTTGTCCAGGGACACATCGCTCAGGAAACCACGCTCGGCGGCGTACAGGCTCAGGGACATCTCGGCGATGGACATGGGCGCGTACTGCTTCTGCTTCATCAGCTCGGTGACTCGCTGACCATGCTCGAGCTGCTTGCGGGTGGCTTCGTCCAGGTCCGAGGCGAACTGGGCGAAGGCCGCCAGTTCACGGTACTGGGCCAGCGCGGTACGGATACCGCCGGACAGCTTCTTGATGATCTTGGTCTGGGCCGCACCACCCACACGGGATACCGAGACACCGGCGTTGACCGCCGGGCGGATGCCCGAGTTGAACAGGCCGGCTTCCAGGAAGATCTGGCCGTCGGTGATGGAGATCACGTTGGTCGGAACGAAGGCGGACACGTCGCCGGCCTGGGTCTCGATGATCGGCAGCGCGGTCAGCGAGCCGGTCTTGCCGGTCACGGCGCCGTTGGTGAACTTCTCGACGTAGTCGGCGGAGACGCGGGAAGCGCGCTCGAGCAGACGGCTGTGGAGATAGAACACGTCGCCGGGATAGGCTTCACGGCCCGGCGGACGACGCAGCAGCAGGGAGATCTGGCGATAAGCCACGGCCTGCTTGGACAGATCGTCATAGACGATCAGGGCGTCTTCACCGCGGTCGCGGAAGTATTCGCCCATGGTGCAACCCGAGTAGGGCGCGAGGAACTGCAGGGCAGCCGATTCGGACGCACTGGCCGCCACCACGATGGTGTTGTGCAGAGCGCCGTTCTCTTCCAGCTTGCGCACCACGTTGGCGATGGTCGACTGCTTCTGACCAATGGCGACGTAGACGCAGCGGATGCCGCTGTTCTTCTGGTTGATGATGGCATCGATCGCCATGGCGGTCTTGCCGATCTGACGGTCACCGATGATCAGCTCACGCTGACCACGGCCTACCGGGATCATGGCATCGACGGCCTTGTAGCCGGTCTGCACCGGCTGGTCGACCGACTGACGCCAGATCACGCCCGGTGCGACCTTCTCGACGGCATCGGTGGCGCTGGCGTTCAGTGGACCCTTGCCATCGATGGGGTTGCCCAGGGCGTCGACGACGCGGCCCAGCAGTTCCGGACCAACCGGGACTTCCAGGATGCGGCCGGTGCACTTGGCGCTCATGCCTTCGGCCAGACCCAGGTAGCTACCCAGGACCACGGCGCCGACGGAGTCCTGCTCCAGGTTCAGCGCCATGCCGTAGATACCGCCGGGGAATTCGATCATTTCGCCGTACATGACGTCGGCCAGACCGAAGATCCGCACGATACCGTCAGACACGCTGACGATGGTGCCTTCGTTGCGGGCTTGCGAGGTCACGTCGAGCTTGTCGATGCGACCCTTGATGATTTCACTAATTTCGGAAGGATTGAGTTGCTGCATGCTACTGCCCCTTCAAACTCAAGGTTTCAACGCTTCGGCCAGTTGCGCGAGCTTGCCGCGAACGGAGCCATCGATTACCAAGTCGCCGGCGCGGATAACCACACCACCGATCAGGCTCGCATCCTCGGATGCATTTAGTCGCACTTGTCGACCTAGCCTTGCGCTGAGAGCCTTGGCGAGTTTGTCTTGCTGTTCGTCGCTCAGGGCGAAAGCACTGGTGACTTCCGCCTCGATGGATTTTTCCTGCTCGGCCTTGTACGCCTCGTAGATCTCGGCGATGGCCGGGAACAGGTCGATCCGGTTGTTTTCTGCCACGGTCCGAACGAAGTTCTGGGACTGTGCATCCAGCTGATCGCCACATACATCGATGAGCAATCCGGCCTTGGCGTCCGCAGTCAACTGCGGCTGCTGAAGCAGCTGGCGCACGGTCCCATCTTGGGATACCGCGGCGAGCAGCCCTAGCGCGGCCGACCACTGGGTCAGCTGCTGCTGGGACTGTGCGAACTCGAAAGCCGCCTTGGCATAGGGCCGGGCCAGCGTGTTCAGTTCTGCCATTGGTGGCCTCGCTTAGATTTCCGCTGCCAGTCGGTCAACCAACTGGGCATGAGCATTGGCATCAACGGTCGATCCGAGGATCTTCTCGGCACCGGCCACGGCCAGCACGCCGACGCGAGCACGCAAGGCGTCCTTCGCGGTGTTGATTTCCTGCTCGATTTCCGCCTCAGCCTGCGCCTTGATCCGGTCGCCTTCGGCACGGGCCTTGGCCTGTGCGTCCTCGACGATCTGAGCGGCACGCTTGTTGGCTTGCTCGATGATCTCGGCTGCTTGACCCTTGGCTTCGGTCACTTTCTGGTTGGCTTGCTGCTGTGCCACTTCCAGATCACGAGCCGCGCGGTTGGCAGCGTCAAGGCCATCGGCAATCTTCTTCTCACGCTCACGCAGCGCCGAGATGATCGGCGGCCACACGTACTTCATGCAGAAGAGCACGAAGATGAAGAAGGCAACGGACTGGCCTATCAGGGTTGCATTAATGTTCACGCCAACACCTCGCTCGTTCGTTGTCCATCAGTCCTGCCTACACCCGTGAGGGTGATCAGCCGGCGATCTGACCAACGAAGGGGTTAGCGAAGGTGAAGAACAGGGCGATACCAACACCGATCATGGTCACGGCGTCGAGCAGACCGGCGACGATGAACATCTTGACTTGCAGCATCGGAACCATTTCCGGCTGACGAGCGGCGCCTTCGAGGAACTTGCCACCCAGCAGACCGAAGCCAATGGCGGTACCCAGAGCGCCCAGGCCAATCAGCAGAGCAACGGCGATCGCGGTCAAACCAACTACAGTTTCCATCTTTCCTCCCGACTTTTTTAGTCGTCTTGGTTAAGGTTGAAGCGAAAAAGTTTTCCCAAGTTACCCGGCGGACAACGTCCTCCGGGACTCACGGCAGAACCGCCTCCAGACGCCGTCAGCAGCGTCCGGGGGCCATTCCTTAGTGACTTTCTTCGTGCGCCATCGACAGGTAGACGATGGTCAGCATCATGAAGATGAAGGCCTGCAGGGTGATGATGAGGATGTGGAACACCGCCCATGCCCACTGCAGCACGATACCCAGGCCACCCAGTGCCAGACCGTTGGCGAACATGATGGCGATGAGGATGAAGATCAGCTCGCCAGCATACATGTTGCCGAACAGTCGCAGCGCCAGCGAGATCGGCTTGGCGATCAGGGTGACGAATTCGAGCAGGAAGTTGATCGGGACCAGGATGATCTGCAGCAGCATGTTCTTGCTGCTGAAGGGATGCAGGGTCAGCTCGCCGAAGAAGCCGCCCAGACCCTTCATCTTGATGCTGTAGAAGATCAGCAGGGCGAACACCGACAGGGCCATGCCCAGGGTGGCGTTCGGGTCGGTGGTGGGCACCACGCGGAAGTAGGTGTGCTCGCCGAACAGCATGCCGGCCACGGATGGCAGCCAGTCCACCGGCACCAGGTCCATCAGGTTCATCAGGAAGATCCAGACGAAGATGGTCAGGGCCAGCGGCGCGATCAGCGGATTCTTGCCATGGAAGGTGTCACGGACGCTGCCGTCGACGAATTCGACCAGCACCTCGACGAAGTTCTGCAGGCCGCCGGGCTGGCCACTGGTGGCCTTCTTGGCGACGCTGCGGAACAGCACCAGGAAGATCAGGCCGAGGGCGACCGACCAGCCGAGGGTATCCACGTGGAAGGCCCAGAAGCCCATTTCCTTAGCTTCAGCGGGGGTGTGGGCGAAGCTCCAGCCGTTCACCGGGTGCATACCATAGGTCAGGTTCTGCAGGTGGTGCTGGATGTAGCCCGAAGCGGAGTCTGCTGCCATGTGTGCCTCGAATGCCTTAAGGTCTAGTCGGTTTTTTCAGTAGCAGGGGCGCGCCAGCATTGACCATCAGCGTCAACAGGTAGACGCCGAACAGTGCAGGAGCCGAAAGCGGTTTTACCCCAGCAAACGTCAGTGCAAAGAGCACTGCCGTGAGAATCAGTTTGCCCGCTTCGCCCGAGTAGAAAGAACGGACGATGTCTTGGGCGGCATGGGCGCCACGATAGCGGAACGCCTTGAACGAAAAATACAGATTGGGCAGCCAGGCAATCAGCCCGCCCAACAATCCGGAATAACCGGCGACCTTACCGACGAAGCAATACAAGACAACGGCGGCACACGACGCGACAGCCAGTTGGACGAGCAGCAGGCGAAAGGCAGGCTGGTGATGGAAAGGCAGGCGTTTGGGCGTGCGGCGGTCCATCGGCTCGAAGTCCTCTGGTGTCGGCTTAATAGTTGTTTTCACTGGCATGCTTTGTGCCGACAAAAAGCGGGCAAAGTATAGGGGCGCGTCCGGAGTGGTTCAAGCCACCCCGGACAGATTGCCGTCCAGGCTCGCAGGCATTTGTGTCAGCGAATGTGCGCCAGTACGCCTTGAAGTTCGTCCAAAGAGGTGTAACGGATCACCAACTGACCCTTGCCTTTCTCGCCGTGGCGGATCTGCACGTTGGCGCCCAAACGTTCGGCCAGACGCTGCTCCAGCCGGCTGATGTCGGGATCGACCACCGCCGCCTTCTCCTCCGGCTCCGCCCCGCTGAGCCACTGGCGCACCAGGGCTTCGGTCTGGCGCACGGTCAGACCCCGTGCGACAACGTGCCGCGCCCCTTCGGCCTGGCGCGCCTTGGGCAGACCGAGCAGCGCCCGGGCATGGCCCATCTCCAGCTCGCCCCTGGCCAGCATTTCCTTGGCGTCTTCGGCCAGCGCCAGCAGGCGCAGCAGGTTGGTCACGCCCGAGCGCGACTTGCCGACGGCTTCGGCCACCTGGGCCTGGGTCAGCTCGAATTCGTCCTGCAGCCGCTGCAGCGCCATGGCCTCTTCCAGCGGATTGAGATTCTGCCGCTGGATGTTCTCGATCAGCGCCAGGGCGATGGCCACCTGATCGGGCACGTCGCGCACCAGCGCCGGGATCCGCTCCAGACCGGCCTGCTGGCTGGCCCGCCAGCGGCGTTCGCCGGCGATGATCTCGTAACGGCCTTCACCGATGGCACGCACCACGATGGGCTGCATCAGCCCCTGGACGCGGATGGAGTTGGCCAGCTCTTCCAGAGCGGTTGGATCCATGTGCCGGCGCGGCTGGTACTTGCCGCGCTGGATGATGTCCAGCGGCAGCGATTGCAGTTCGCTGACCGGGGTGGCGGCAGCCTGCTCCTGCAGGACCTTGACGCTGGCACCGCCGAGCAGGGCGTCGAGACCGCGGCCCAGACCTCGTTTCTTCACAGCCATGGGGATTCCTTAGGCAGTCTTGGCGACGCGAGCCGCCTTGCGCTGACGTTTGACCAGCTCGCTGGCCAGTTCCAGGTAGGCCGCGGCCCCCTTGGAACTCTTGTCGTAGACCAGGGCGGGCATGCCGTAGCTGGGCGCTTCGGCCAGGCGGACGTTGCGCGGAATGATGGTTTCGTAGAGCTCGTCGCCGAAGTGCTGCTTGAGCTGGGCGGCGACGTCGTTGGCCAGGCCGATGCGCGGATCGAACATGGTGCGCAGCAGGCCTTCGATCTTCAGCTGCGGATTCAGCCGCTGGGCGATGTGCTGGATGCTGCCGACCAGATCGGTCAGGCCTTCCAGGGCGAAGTACTCGCACTGCATGGGAATGATCACGCCATCGGCGGCCACCAGGCCGTTGATGGTCAGCATGGACAGCGACGGCGGACAGTCGATGAGCACGTAGTCGTAGTTGTCCCGCACCGGCGCCAGGGCATCGCGCAGGCGACTCTCGCGACCGGGCAGTTCCAGCAGCTCGACTTCCGCGGCGGTGACGTCGCGATTCGAGGGCAGCAGCTGGTAGCCGCCGTGCTCGGAGAAGTGCATGGCGTCGAGCAGGCCGCAGGCCCCGGTGAGGACGTCCAGCACCGAATGCTCGAGGGCGTGCTTGTCCACCCCGCTGCCCATGGTGGCGTTACCCTGGGGATCGAGATCGATCAGCAGCACCTTGCGCCGGTTGGTGGCGGCCAGAGAAGCGGCGAGATTGATGCACGTCGTGGTCTTGCCCACCCCGCCCTTCTGGTTGGCTATCGCGTAAACCTTGGCCATGTACCGCCTTACCCCTCTCCGTTCGTGCGGCGCAGTATCAGCAAGTGCCGCTGGCCTTGGCAACCGGGAACCGCGAGGACGTGCGCCGCCGCAACCCGGAAATCCGCTGGTAGCTTGGCCAGCTCGTCGTCGGGGTGCAGCCCCTTCATCGCCAGCCACTGTGTTTGGTTGTCGCCCAGGTGGCGCGTCCAGGTGGCGAAGTCGTCGATGGCGCTGAACGCCCGCGAGACGATGCCGGTGAAGGGCGCGGCAGGCTCATAGGCCTCGACGCGGGCGTGGACCACCTCGAGATTGGCCAGGCCCAGTTCGATCTTGGCCTGGGTCAGGAAGCGGGTCTTCTTGCCGTTGCTGTCGAGCAGGGTGAAGCGCGACTCGGGAAAGAGGATCGCCAGGGGAATGCCCGGCATGCCGCCGCCACTGCCCACGTCCAGCCAGTGCCCGGCGTCCACGTGGGGGACGATGCTGAGGCTGTCCAGCAGGTGCCGCGAGACCATCTCGTTGGGATCGCGCACCGCGGTGAGGTTGTAGGCCTTGTTCCACTTGACCAGCAGGTCCAGGTAGCCCAGCAACCGCTCTTCCACGGCGGCGGTCAGGGGCACGCCGAGGGTCTCGGCGCCCTGGCGCAGTTCGTTGGCTTGGATCGCGCTAGCCATCAGGCGCTGTGCTCCAGGCTGCGACCGGCGCTGCGCTTCTTGAGGTGGATCAGCAGCAGCGAGACCGCCGCCGGGGTGACGCCCGGAATGCGCGAGGCCTGGCCCAGGGTTTCGGGACGGGCCTGGGCCAGCTTGTGCTGGATCTCCTTGGACAGTCCGGAAATGCTGGCGTAGTCGAGCTCCATCGGCAGGGCCACGGCATCGCTGGCGCGCAGGCGCTGGATCTCGTCCTGCTGGCGATCGATGTAGCCGGCGTACTTGGTCTTGATCTCGATCTGTTCGGCGACCTGGGGCTCGGCCGGTGTCTGGCCTACCGCGGCCAGCAGACCGGCATAGTCGATCTCCGGGCGGGCCAGCAGATTCTGCAGGTTGTATTCGTGATTGAGCGGCGTGCCGAAGCGCTCGGCCACCGCGGTGCCCTCGGGCGTGCCCGGACGGATCCAGATCGCCTTGAGGCGCTGCTCTTCCAGGGCGATGCCTTCGCGCTTGGCCTCGAACAGCGCCCAGCGTTGGTCATCCACCAGGCCCAGCTCGCGGCCCTTTTCGGTCAGGCGCAGGTCGGCGTTGTCCTCGCGCAGGATCAGCCGGTATTCGGCGCGGGAGGTGAACATCCGATAGGGCTCCTGGGTGCCCAGGGTGATGAGATCGTCGACCAGCACGCCGAGGTAGGCCTCGTCGCGACGCGGACACCAGGCTTCACGGCCCTGGGCACGCAGGGCGGCGTTGGCACCGGCGAGCAGACCCTGGGCGCCGGCTTCTTCGTAACCGGTGGTGCCGTTGATCTGGCCGGCGAAGAACAGGCCGGCGATGACCTTGGTTTCCAGGCTGTACTTGAGATCCCGCGGATCGAAGAAATCGTATTCGATGGCGTAGCCGGGTCGCAGGATGTGGGCGTTCTCCAGGCCGCGCATGGAGCGCACCACCTCGAGCTGCACATCGAAGGGCAGCGAGGTGGAGATGCCGTTGGGATAGAGCTCGTGGGTGGTCAGGCCCTCGGGTTCGAGAAAGACCTGATGGCTGTCCTTGTCGGCGAAGCGGTGGATCTTGTCTTCGATGGACGGACAGTAGCGCGGCCCTACCCCTTCGATCACGCCCGAGTACATGGGCGAACGATCCAGGTTGGCGCGGATGATGTCGTGGGTGCGGGCGTTGGTGTGGGTGATCCAGCAGCTGACCTGCGCCGGATGCTGCTCGCGATTGCCGAGAAAGGACATTACCGGCAGCGGGGTATCTCCGGGCTGTTCGGTCATCACCGAGAAGTCCACCGAGCGGCCGTCGATACGTGGCGGCGTGCCGGTCTTCAGGCGGGAGACCCGCAGCGGCAGTTCCCGCAGACGCTGGGCCAGGGCGATGGCGGGCGGATCTCCCGCTCGTCCACCGCTGTGATTCTGCATGCCGATGTGGATAAGACCCCCAAGGAAGGTCCCGGCAGTCAGCACCACGTTGTCGGCATGGAATTTCAGACCCATCTGGGTGATCACGCCGGCGACCCGATCGCCTTCGACGATGAGGTCGTCACAGGCCTGCTGGAATATCCACAGGTTGGGCTGGTTTTCCAGGGTGTAGCGGATAGCCGCCTTGTACAGCACGCGATCGGCCTGGGCGCGAGTGGCGCGGACGGCAGGTCCCTTGCGGCTGTTGAGAATGCGGAACTGGATGCCGGCGAGATCCGTCGCCGCGGCCATGGCGCCGCCCAGGGCATCGATCTCCTTGACCAGATGGCTCTTGCCGATGCCGCCAATGGCGGGATTGCAGCTCATCTGGCCGAGAGTTTCCACATTATGCGTGAGCAGCAGGGTGGGCACACCCATGCGAGCGGCCGCCAGGGCCGCTTCGGTACCGGCATGGCCGCCACCGATCACGATGACGTCGAAACGGGAAGGAAAGTCCACCACGCACCTCGTGCCTGTTGGCAGGAATTCGAAGGAAAGCCGGCAAGTATAAGGCCTAGGCCAGTCTTGCAGAAGGGGCCCTGGCCAAAAAATGACCAGGCTCCGTGGTAGACGCTCAATATAAACAATAGAGAAGAAAGTTTTAAAAGGATTGATATAGAGCTTATGTATATGCAGGCCATCTTCTGTGGATAACCTTTCGCAGGCCATACCAGCTCTGGACTGGGGAAAACCTGAACCCGGTGTACGTCTTGTGCTGTGGATGAACACAAGCTATCAGCATCCTGTGGACCCTTTGCCCGCTTATCCACAATGCCAATCATGGACAGGTCGTGCACCGATTTATGGGCAGACCTCAGGCAGGGTTATCAACAGGGCTCTGCAAAGGGGAAATGAGGACGACCAAGGCCTGCGTTGCACAGGCCTGCTACCGCGGCGCGGGGGTTACTTGCCGATGCAGAAGCTGGAGAAGATGCGGCCGAGCAGATCGTCGGAGCTGAAGGCGCCGGTGATCTCGCCGAGCACCTGCTGGGCCTGGCGCAGATCCTCGGCCAAGAGCTCGCCGGAACCGGCCAGGGTGAGCTGGCGATAGCCGTGGTCCAGGGCGCTGGCCGCCC
Organism: Pseudomonas sp. PS02302; assembly: GCF_029959585.1. NCBI lineage: Bacteria > Pseudomonadati > Pseudomonadota > Gammaproteobacteria > Pseudomonadales > Pseudomonadaceae > Pseudomonas > Pseudomonas sp. PS02302. The sequence goes on along the minus strand of NZ_JASCON010000029.1, from coordinate 19,311 downwards.
GCTGCAGGGCATCCAGATGGCGGCGGCGGGCGCTGAAGCCACCCTCGGTGGTCTGCTCGAAGCCCATGCAGGCCTTGAGATGCGCGCGCAAGGCTTCGACCCCCCCGCCATCGGTGGCGCTGAGGGCGATCTCCACCGGCGTGGTCGACGCCAGCAACCCGGTGGGCTCACCGGTGAGGTCGGCCTTGTTGCGGATCACCGTCAGCTTGTCCAGCGGCGGCCTGGCGCTCAGCAGTTCCGGCCAGAGTGACTGGGGATCGCGGGCTTCCGGTGCGCTGGCGTCCACCACCAGCAGCACTCGATCGGCTCCGGCGATGGCGTCCAGGGCCCGCTGGACGCCGATCTGTTCCACGCGGTCATCGGTGTCGCGCAGACCGGCCGTATCGACCACGTGCAGCGGCATGCCATCGAGGTGGATATGTTCACGCAGGACATCGCGGGTGGTGCCGGCGATGTCGGTGACGATGGCGGCTTCGCGGCCGGCCAGGGCATTGAGCAGGCTGGACTTGCCGGCGTTGGGGCGGCCGGCGATCACCACCGTCATGCCGTCACGCAGCAGGGCACCGCGATTGGCTTCGCGACGGACCTCCTGCAATTCGGCCTGGACGCCCTCCAGCAGGCCCTGGACCCGGCCGTCGGCGAGGAAGTCGATTTCCTCCTCGGGAAAGTCGATGGCGGCCTCGACGTAGATACGCAGCTGGATGAGTTGCTCCACCAGGCTTGCCACGCGACGGGAGAATTCGCCCTGCAGCGAGCGCAGGGCATTGCGCGCCGCCTGTTCGGTGCTGGCCTCGATGAGGTCGGCGATGGCCTCGGCCTGGGCCAGGTCGAGCTTGTCGTTGAGAAAGGCGCGTTCGCTGAATTCACCTGGGCGGGCCAGGCGCGCGCCCTCTTCCAGGGTACGGCGCAGGAGCAGGTCGAGGATCACCGGGCCGCCATGGCCCTGGAGTTCCAGCACGTCTTCGCCGGTGAAGGAGTTGGGGCCAGGAAAGAACAGCGCGATGCCGGCGTCCAGCACGCTGCCGTCGGCGGCGAGGAAGTTGCCGTAGTGGGCATGTCGCGGGGGCAGCTCACGGCCGCAGATCGCCCGCGCCAGGGGGGCGGCGAGGGGCCCGGAGACGCGGACGATGCCGACCCCGCCGCGCCCGGTGGCGGTGGCGATGGCGGCGATGCTGTCGGAAGGCAGGGACATGACGATCCTCCAGAAAGCACGACGCCCCAATCAAGGGGCGTCGTGTGGACAGGGTGAGCGGGGTCAGGCCTGTTTGCTGGCCGCCTCGATCTTCCGGGTAATGTACCACTGCTGCAGGATCGACAGGCAGTTGTTGACGATCCAGTACAGCACCAGACCGGCCGGGAACCACAGGAAGAAGAAGGTGAAGATGATCGGCATCATCTTCATGACCTTGGCCTGCATGGGATCCGGCGGTGCCGGGTTGAGCATCTGCTGCACCAGCATGGTGCCGCCCATGATGATCGGCAGGATGAAGAAGGGATCCTTGGCCGACAGGTCGGTGATCCAGAACATCCAGGGCGACTGGCGCATCTCGACGCTTTCCAGCAGCACCCAGTACAGCGCCAGGAACACCGGCATCTGCACCACGATGGGCAGGCAGCCACCCAGGGGATTGATCTTCTCCTTGCGGTACAGCTCCATCATGGCCTGGGACATCTTCTGGCGATCGTCGCCATGCTGCTCCTTCAGCGCCTGCAGTCGCGGGCCGACGGCACGCATGCGGGCCATGGAGCGGTAGCTGGCGGCGGACAGCGGGAAGAACAGCATCTTGATGATGATTGTCAGGACGATGATCGACCAGCCCCAGTTACCCAGGATGCTGTGGATATGCTGCAGCAGCCAGAAGATCGGCTGGGCGATGAACCACAGGAAGCCGTAGTCGACGGTCAGTTCCAGACCGTGGGACAGGGTCTTGAGGTGCTCCTGGATCTTCGGACCGGCATAGAGGGTCAGCGAGGTCTCGCCCTTGCCTCCCGCCGGCACGCTGAACTGCGGACCGGTGAAGCCGACGATGTAGTTGCCCTGGGCGTCCTTGCGGGTGGTGATCTGGTGCTGCTCGTCCTTGTTCGGCACCCAGGCGGTGACGAAGTAGTGTTGCAGCCAACCGACCCAGCCACCTTGCACGGCTTCCTGCAGGCGGTTCTTGTCCATGTCGCTCATGGACACCTTGCGGTAGGGCTCGGCCGGGGTACCGACCGCGGCGCCCAGGTAGGTGGACACGCCGGTGGCGGTGGTGGCCGAGGGATCGCCGCTCTTGTCACGCTTGAGCTGGGCATAGAGCACGCCGTTCCAGGCGCTGGCGCTCTGGTTGTCGATCAGGTAGCTGACCTGGATCTGGTAGGCGTCCGGGTTGATGCAGGCGATCTTCTTCTGCGCCTTCTCGGCGTCCGAGCAGTCGACCTTCAGGCCCCGGTGGAAGGTGAATCTCTTGATGTAGTCGACGCCATTGGCCTGGTACTTGAGATCCACCACCAGCTGCTGCTGGCCATCGGCGAGCACGTAGCTGGACTGAGCCGAGGTGTACAGCGGTCGACCGGCGCTGTTGGCATCGGGACCGTTGGCACCGGTCAGGCCGCTCTGCGCCAGGTAGAGACGCTGGGCGCCGTTGTCGAACAGCATGAAGGGATCGTTGGGATGATCCTGGCGGCTCGGGTACTGCACCAGGCCGAGCTGGACGATGTCGCCGCCGCGGGGGTCGATGGCCAGATCCAGGACGTCGGTACGCACCTTGATGAGCGCGGTGCTCGGTTGGGCAGCCGCGTTGTCCACCGGAGCAGCTGCCTTGGCATCGGCCGGGACGTCGGTGGGCACGTTGGGGGTATCGCCCGGCAGGACGCTGGTCTGCGTCTTGGCCGTGGGCAGATCACCTTGGCCGTAATCCTTGTTCCACTGGAAAACCAGGGTGTAGGACACGATCGCCAAGGCGGCAATGAGTAGCGGGCGCTTGATATCCATGTTTACTCGGCCATCGAAGAGGTCGGGGCTGGGTTCTTTGCGGGAGGAACGGGATCGTATCCGCCTGAGTGCCAGGGATGGCACCGGCACAGTCGCCGTGTGGTCAGCCAGCCACCACGCAGCAGCCCGTGGCACTCGATGGCTTCGAGGGCGTAACCGGAACAGGTCGGATAGAAACGACAGTGACTGGCCATCAAGGGGCTGATGGCATAACGGTAGAAGCGAATCAGCAGCAGGGCCGGTTTACGCATGAGCACCGTCGGGACTGTCAATGGGGTGGGCAATCGTCTTGCTCGCCTGGCGATTGAGACGTTTCCACAGTTGCAGCAGCTGATCGTGCAATTCGGGATTGTCGACCTCGCCGAGTCCCTTGCGGGCGACGAAGACCAGATCGAAGCTGCCCAGGCGGTCCTGATTCAGCCGGAAGGAATCCCGGATGACCCGCTTGATGCGATTGCGCTCGACAGAAAGCTTGACGCTTTTCTTGCCGATGACCAGCCCCAGACGGGAATGGTCGAGCCCATTGGCATGGGCGAGCAGCAGCAGGTGCTTGCCGGATGCCTTGTGGGTGGGAGAGTCAAAGACCGCCTGGAACTGTTGGGAGCTCAGTAAGCGCCTGTCCCGACCGAAACCCTGACTCACCACCTGACCGGGCAATCAGATCGCCAGACGCTTGCGGCCTTTGGCACGGCGACGGGCGAGAACCTGACGGCCGTTCTTGGTTGCCATACGAGCACGGAAACCGTGGACACGGGCGCGCTTCAGGGTGCTGGGTTGGAAGGTGCGTTTCATGGACTTTTACCTAGGTGAAAGCGGCAAGGCATGAGTGCCCCGCGCAAAGAGACCGGCGATTCTAGAGAAAGCCTCGGTACAGGTCAATTTCCAACCAGCACCGGCTGGCAGACGGGCGCGTAAATAAAATTAACAGGTCAAAAGGTTTTAAAGGACTGTTGAAGTGATTATGTATGGTGCAGCGGTTTTCTGTGGATAGATCCTGGCAGCCCGGATCCAGCCTGGTCGCAGCGGCAGCAGAAAGGTTGTTTTCAACAGGTGGGCCGCAGGTGCTCAGGCTGTCCAGAGACTGTGGATAAGCCAGGCTGTTACGCACAGCCGGATTATCCACAGAGAAAACCCCCGGGATGTCCAGAGAGGTCAGACGGCCTTATCCACAGAGCTGACGGTCATGCTTCCGTCCTCGGCGGTCATGGTGGCTATTCACCGGGAAACTGCGCGGTCATGTGGATAACCCGGGTGGGGAGGGATACAATGGGCGTTTGCTCATGGCCCGTCCGGGCCGCTCCAGTTCTTGGGAGACGCTGTGTCGGTCGAACTTTGGCAACGTTGCGTGGATGTGCTGCGCGACGAGTTGCCTTCGCAACAATTCAATACCTGGATCCGGCCACTGCAGGTGGAAGCGGAAGGGGATGAGCTGCGGGTGTTCGCGCCCAACCGCTTCGTGCTCGACTGGGTCAACGAAAAATACCTGGGCCGCCTGCTCGAATTGCTCGAAGAGCATGCCGACGACGGTATCGCCCCGGTGCTGTCCCTGCTGATCGGCAGCAAGCGCAGCAACAAGCCGCGCGCGGTCCAGACGCCGAACAGCCAGAGCGCTCCGCTGCCACCACCGGTGCAGGCGCCGCAACCGATCCAATCGGACATCGTCACCGCGGGCGTCGCCCTGGAAGACGTGACGGCGGAATTGGCCGACGAGCCGGCCGTCAAGACCGAACGTACCGTGCAGGTGGAGGGTGCGCTCAAGCACACCAGCTATCTGAACCGCACCTTCACCTTCGAGAACTTCGTCGAGGGCAAGTCCAACCAGCTGGCCCGCGCGGCGGCTTGGCAGGTGGCGGACAATCCCAAGCACGGTTACAACCCGCTCTTCCTCTATGGCGGCGTGGGTCTGGGCAAGACCCACCTGATGCACGCGGTGGGCAATCATCTGCTCAAGCGCAATCCGAACGCCAAGATCGTCTATCTGCATTCGGAGCGTTTCGTCGCCGACATGGTCAAGGCGCTGCAGCTCAATGCCATCAACGAATTCAAGCGCTTCTATCGCTCGGTGGATGCGCTGCTGATCGACGACATCCAGTTCTTCGCCCGCAAGGAGCGTTCGCAGGAAGAGTTTTTCCACACCTTCAACGCCCTGCTCGAAGGTGGACAACAGGTGATCCTCACCAGCGATCGCTATCCCAAGGAGATCGATGGCCTGGAAGAGCGACTCAAGTCGCGCTTCGGCTGGGGGCTCACCGTGGCCGTGGAGCCGCCGGAGCTGGAGACGCGGGTCGCGATCCTGATGAAGAAGGCCGACCAGGCCAAGGTCGACCTGCCCCACGACGCCGCCTTCTTCATCGCCCAGCGCATCCGTTCCAACGTGCGGGAACTGGAAGGCGCGCTCAAGCGGGTGATCGCCCATGCCCACTTCATGGGCCGGGACATCACCATCGAGCTGATCCGCGAGTCGCTGAAGGATCTGCTGGCGTTGCAGGACAAGCTGGTCAGCATCGACAACATCCAGCGCACCGCGGCCGAGTACTACAAGATCAAGATCGCCGATCTGCTGTCCAAACGCCGCTCGCGTTCGGTCGCCCGGCCGCGGCAGGTCGCCATGGCGCTGTCCAAGGAACTGACCAACCACAGCCTGCCGGAAATCGGCGACGCCTTTGGCGGACGCGATCACACGACGGTGCTGCACGCCTGTCGCAAGATCGCCGAACTTCGGGAATCCGACGCGGATATCCGCGAGGATTACAAGAACCTGCTGCGTACCCTGACCACCTGACGGACGCGGCCCTGGCAAGGACCTGACCATGCATTTCACCATTCAACGCGAAGCCCTGTTGAAACCGCTGCAGCTGGTGGCCGGTGTCGTGGAACGTCGGCAAACGCTGCCGGTGCTGTCCAACGTACTCCTGGTCGTGGAAGGCCAGCGCCTCTCGCTGACCGGTACCGACCTGGAAGTCGAGCTGGTTGGCCGGGTCGAGCTGGAAGAAGCCGCCGAAGCCGGCGAAATCACCGTGCCGGCGCGCAAGCTGATGGACATCTGCAAGAGCCTGCAGCCCGATGCGCTGATCGACATCCGCACCGAGGAGCAGAAGCTGCTGATCCGCGCCGGACGCAGCCGTTTCACCCTGTCCACCCTGCCGGCCAATGACTTCCCCACCGTGGAGGAAGGTCCGGGTTCGCTGAACTTCAGCATTCCCCAGGGTCGCCTGCGCCGCCTGATCGAGCGCACCGGCTTCGCCATGGCCCAGCAGGACGTGCGCTACTACCTCAACGGCATGCTGCTGGAAGCCAGCACCGGCCGGCTGCGCGCCGTGGCTACCGATGGTCACCGCCTGGCCATGTGCATGCTGGAAGCCGACGTCGACCAGGCCGAGAAGCACCAGGTCATCGTGCCGCGCAAGGGCATCCTGGAATTGTCGCGCCTGCTCACGGAGCCGGAAGAGCCGGTCAACGTGGTCCTGGGCCAGCACCATATCCGCGCCACCACGGGTGACTTCACCTTTACCTCCAAGCTGGTGGACGGCAAGTTCCCCGACTACGAGCGCGTGCTGCCGCGGCATGGCGACAAGCTGGTACTGGGCGAGCGCCAGCATCTGCGCGAGGCCTTCAGCCGCACTGCCATTCTCTCCAACGAGAAGTACCGCGGCATCCGCCTGCAGCTGGAAAACGGCTTCATGAAGATCCAGGCCAACAACCCGGAGCAGGAAGAGGCCGAGGAAGAGCTGCAGGTCGACTACGATGGCGGCAGCCTGGAGATCGGCTTCAACGTCAGCTATCTGCTCGACGTGCTGGGCGTGATGACCACCGATCAGGTGCGCATCACCCTGTCCGATTCCAGCAGCAGTGCGCTGTTGCAGGAGGCGGGCAATGACGATTCCTCCTATGTCGTGATGCCGATGCGCCTCTGATCGCCATTCGATGACGCTGATCCGCTTCAACGCCGACCGCCTGCGCAATCTGCAGGCGGTCGCGCTTCAGCCCTCGCCACGGGTCAATCTCCTGCACGGCGCCAACGGCAGCGGCAAGACCAGCCTGCTGGAAGCCATTCACCTGCTGGGCCTGGCCCGCTCCTTTCGCAGCACCAAGCTGGCGCCGGTCATCCAGCACGAGCAGGCCAGTTGCACGGTGTTCGGCCAGGTGCGGCTACCCGGTGGCCAGGACTGCAACCTGGGTATCCAGCGCGAGCGCGGCGGCGACTATCAGATCCGCATCAACGGCGAGAATGCCCGCAGCGCGGCGCAGCTGGCCGAGATGCTGCCGCTGCAGTTGATCAACCCCGACGGCTTCCGGTTGCTCGAAGGCAGTCCCAAGATCAGACGGCAGTTTCTCGACTGGGGTGTGTTCCACGAGGAACAGCGATTTCTGCCGCTATGGCAACGCCTGCAAAAGGCGCTCAGGCAGCGAAATCACTGGCTCAGACGTGGTAAAATCGACCCTGCGGCGCAGGCCGCCTGGGATCAGGAACTGGCCCTGGCCAGCACCGAGATCGATGGCTTTCGCCAAGCCTATATCCAGCGACTGAAGCCGGAATTCACCGCGGTGCTGGCCGAGCTGATTCAGCTCGATGGCCTGACCCTGAGCTACTACCGCGGCTGGGACCGCGAGCGCGATCTGCGCGAGGTGCTGGCGGACAGTCTGCCGCGGGATCTGCAGCTGGGACATACCCAGGCCGGTCCCCAGCGCGCCGATCTGCGCATCCGTATCGGCAATCACAACGCGGCGGACATCCTGTCGCGCGGTCAGCAGAAGCTGGTGGTGTGCGCACTGCGCATCGCCCAGGGGCGGCTGGTCAACCAGGTCAAGCGGGGCCAGTGCGTCTACCTCATCGACGACCTGCCCTCGGAACTGGACGAGGGACACCGGCTGGCCTTGTGCCGGCTACTGGAGGCACTGGAGTGCCAAGTCTTCATCACCTGTGTCGAGCGCGAGACGCTACAGGCCGCCTGGCGGCCGGAGACAGAGGTCAGCGTGTTTCACGTGGAACACGGCCATATCAAGCAGACCCACACTAGCGGGAGCCAAGCATGAGCGAGACCAATACCTACGACTCTTCCAGCATCAAGGTGCTGAAGGGACTGGATGCCGTGCGCAAGCGCCCCGGCATGTACATCGGCGACACCGATGACGGCACCGGCCTGCACCACATGGTCTTCGAGGTGGTGGACAACTCCATCGACGAGGCCCTGGCTGGCTTCTGCAGCGAGATCAGCATCACCATCCACATGGATGAATCCATCACCGTGCGCGACAACGGCCGCGGCATCCCGGTGGACATCCACAAGGAAGAAGGCGTCTCGGCGGCCGAGGTCATCATGACCGTGCTGCACGCCGGCGGTAAGTTCGACGACAACACCTACAAGGTGTCCGGCGGCCTGCACGGCGTGGGCGTCTCGGTGGTGAACGCCCTCTCCGAGGAGCTGCGCCTGACCATCCGCCGCGCCGGTCAGCTGTGGGAGCAGGTCTATGTGCACGGCGTACCCCAGGCGCCGCTGGCGGTGATCGGCGAGACCGACACCACCGGTACCCAGGTGCACTTCAAGCCGTCCGCCCTGACCTTCAACAACATCCAGTTCAGCTGGGACATCCTGGCCAAGCGGATTCGCGAACTGTCCTTCCTCAACTCCGGCGTCGGCATCGTCCTGCGCGACGAGCGCAGTGGCAAGGAAGAGCTGTTCAAGTACGAGGGCGGCCTGCGCGCCTTCGTCGACTACCTGAACACCAACAAGACCCCTGTGAACGAGGTGTTCCACTTCCAGGTGCAGCGCGAAGACGATGGCGTCGGCGTGGAAGTGGCGCTGCAGTGGAACGACAGCTTCAACGAGAACATCCTCTGCTTCACCAACAACATTCCCCAGCGCGATGGCGGCACCCACCTGGCGGGCTTTCGCTCGGCACTGACGCGCAACCTGAACAGCTACATCGAGGCCGAGGGTCTGGCCAAGAAGTTCAAGGTGGCCACCACCGGTGACGACGCCCGTGAAGGCCTGACCGCCATCATCTCGGTCAAGGTGCCGGATCCCAAGTTCTCCTCCCAGACCAAGGACAAGCTGGTCTCCTCCGAGGTGAAGACCGCGGTGGAACAGGAGATGGGCAAGCACTTCTCCGACTTCCTGCTGGAGAACCCCAACGAAGCCAAGGCGGTGGTCGGCAAGATGATCGACGCGGCCCGGGCCCGGGAAGCGGCGCGCAAGGCGCGCGAGATGACCCGCCGCAAGGGCGCGCTGGACATCGCCGGCCTGCCGGGCAAGCTGGCGGACTGCCAGGAGAAGGATCCGGCGCTGTCCGAACTCTACATCGTGGAGGGTGACTCCGCCGGTGGTTCGGCCAAGCAGGGCCGCAACCGGCGCACCCAGGCGATCCTGCCGCTCAAGGGCAAGATCCTCAACGTGGAGAAGGCGCGCTTCGACAAGATGCTCTCCTCCCAGGAGGTGGGTACCCTGATCACCGCGCTGGGCTGCGGCATCGGCCGCGAAGAATTCAACATCGACAAGCTGCGCTACCACAACATCATCATCATGACCGATGCCGATGTGGACGGTTCGCACATCCGTACCCTGCTGCTGACCTTCTTCTTCCGCCAGATGCCACTGCTGATCGAGCGGGGCTACATCTACATCGCCCAGCCGCCGCTGTACAAGGTGAAGCGTGGCAAGCAGGAGCAGTACATCAAGGACGACGAGGCGATGGAGGAATACCTGACCCAGACCGCCCTGGAAGAGGCCAGCCTGCACGTCAACGAGAATGCCCCGGGCCTGTCCGGTGTGGAACTCGAGAAGCTGGTGAACAGCTATCGCCAGGTGATGAAGACCTTCAAGCGCCTGTCGCGGCTGTATCCGGCCGCCGTCAGCGAACACCTGCTGTATCTGCCGCGGGTCGGTGTCGATCAGCTGGCTGATGAAGCGGCGATGCGTCAGTGGCTGCAAGGCCTCAGCGCACGCCTGCAGACCTCCGAACGCTCCGGCACTACCTACCGCGTCAGTTTGCGCGAGGACCGCGAGCGCGGCCTGTGGCTACCGGAAGTCGAGACCCGCGCCCATGGCCTGTCCAGCTACGTCACCTTCAACCGGGATTTCTTCGGCAGCAACGATTACCGCCTGGTGACCGAACTGGCCGCCCAGCTGGATAACCTGCTGGAAGAAGGTGCCTATGCCAAGCGCGGTGAACGCCGTCGCCCGGTCAGCACCTTCAAGGAAGCCTGGGAGTGGCTGATGAACGAGACCAGCAAGAGATTCAACATCCAGCGCTACAAGGGCCTGGGTGAGATGAATCCGGATCAGCTGTGGGAAACCACCATGGACCCGAACGTGCGCCGCATGCTGCAGGTGACCATCGAGGATGCCGTGGCGGCCGATCAGATCTTCAATACCCTGATGGGCGATCACGTGGAGCCGCGTCGCGACTTCATCGAGAGCAACGCCCTGGCGGTGTCGAACCTCGACGTCTGATCGACTGCGGTTATGCACAAGCCCCGCCATGCGGGGCTTTTTTTGTGGAAAACATTCTGGCTAGAGAGGAGCGCCGTTTCGTTCCCTGGGGGCGAATGCCACTCATCTTATAGCCAGGGGTTTTGTGGATAGTTTTCTTCAGCCGCTTTTGATCAACGCCAAAAATGGGCGTAAAGGGGCCGTGCCATGCGGCATAGAGACACAGGCTATAAAGGATGTTCCTGTGGATAAGCCTGGGAATAAGCTTGTCGGTACTTGTGGATGAAGGTCGATCCGCGCTAGCGGGTCAAAATTCGGAAGCCCGAAACGCTCAGCACAGCCTGTGGATAAGTCTGTGGGAAAAGGGAGGAAAAGAGGTGCAAACAGCCAGGCCTCGCGGCCTGGCGATCAGGCGATCAGGCGACGCAGCGCTCGGCCGGGCTGGCGTCGGGCTTGGATGTCAGTGCCTGCTCGATGAAGGCGAAGCAGCGATTGTTGAGATCGACGATGGCGCGGGGATCCTGGCCCTGGGGATAGAGCAAGGGGCCGATGCTGACCTTGATGGTTCCCGGCGACTTGATCCAGGAGCGATTGGGCCAGTAGGCGCCGGCATCGTGGGCGATGGGCAGAATGGGCACGTTCAGGCTGCAGGCCAGGGCGGCGCCACCGCGGGAGAACTTGCCCATCTGGCCGTAATCGATGCGGGTGCCCTGGGGAAAGATCAGCACCCAGCAGCCCTGGGCCAGATAGCGGCCGCCCTGCTCGGTCAGCTGCTGCAGGGCCAGCTTGCCGTTGTCGCGGTCGATGGCGATGGGCTTGAGCAGCGAGAAGGCCCAGCCAAAGAAGGGAATCCTGAGCAGTTCGCGCTTGATCACCTGGGACGTGGGCTCGAACTGGGCGGACAGGAAGAAGGTTTCCCAGGTGCTCTGGTGGTTGGCCACGATCACGCAGGGCTGCGCCGGGACGTTTTCCAGGCCGTCGATCTCGTAGCGGATGCCGCAGATGACCTTGGCCAGCCAGACGGCGAAACCGGTCCAGGCCTTGACCACCAGCCGATAGCGGGCGCGATAGGCCAGGAAGGGCGCGATCAGCAGGCTGACGCAGGACCAGAGGATGCCACTGGTCCCCAGCAGCACATAGAACAACAGGGTACGCAAGAGCCGCATCAGGGCGCTTCCTCAAGCAGATGATCAGCCACCGCGGCCAGGTCGGCGAAGACCCCGGTGCCGGGTGGTAAGGGCTTGGCCAGGGTGCGCTCGCCCTTGCCGGTACGCACCAGAAAGGGGGTGCAGCCAAGGGCCACGCCGGCTTCCAGATCGCGCAGGCTGTCGCCCACCACCGGGACACCGCGCAGATCGACACGCCCATAGTGGTGGGCGATGGCGCGAAACAGGCCGGGCAGTGGCTTGCGGCAGTCGCAGCCGGCTTCCGGGCCATGGGGGCAGTGCAGGATCAGGTCGACCCGACCGCCCTCCTCCGCCAGCAGCCGCTGCAGTTTCTCGTGCATTGCCGCCAGGTCGTCTTCGCTGAAGTAACCGCGCGCCAGACCGGACTGGTTGGTGGCCACGGCCACCTGCCAACCGGCCCGGTTCAACCGGGCGATGGCCGCCAGGCTGCCGGGCAGCGGTTGCCACTGCGCGGCGCTGCGCACGTAGTCATCGGAGTCGACATTGATGACGCCATCGCGGTCCAGCACGATCAACTTCATGGCCTAACCCAGTACCGAAATGTCGGCGATGCCGAGGAACAGGCCGCGCAGGTGGGCGAGCAGCGCATAGCGGTTGGCACGGACGCGCTCGTCCTCGGCGTTGACCAGCACCTCGTCGAAGAAGGCATCCACCGGCGCACGCAGACTGGCCAGGCGCTCCAGCGCTGCGCCATAGCGACGGGCTTCGGCCAGGGGCGCGGCATCCCGCTCGGCCTCGGCGATGGCGGCGGCCAGGGTGCGTTCGGCCTCGGTTTCGAACAGGGCGGCATCGGCCTTGGCGGCGACCTGACCTTCGAATTTACCGAGCAGGTTGGAGACGCGCTTGTTGGCGGCCGCCAGAGCCTCGGCTTCGGGCAGGCGACGGAAGGCCTGCACGGCCTGGACGCGCTGGTCGAAGTCCAGCGCCGAGGCCGGACGCAGGGCACGTACCGCCAGATAGGCCGCGGTATCGACGCCTTCATCCTCGTAGCGGGCACGCAGGCGGTCGAAGACGAAGTCCAGCACCTGCTCCTGCAGACCCGCAGCCTTGACCCGCTCGCCGTAACCGGCGATGGCGAAGGCGACGGCGGCTGGCAGATCCAGCTCCAGGCCCTTCTCGATGAGGATGCGCAGCACGCCCAGGGCCTGACGGCGCAGGGCGAAGGGGTCCTTGCTGCCGGTGGGCAGCATGCCGATGCCGAAGATGCCGACCAGGGTGTCGAGCTTGTCGGCCAGGGCCACGGCCGCGCCGGTCAGGGTCTGCGGCAGCTCGGCGCCAGCACCGCGCGGCATGTACTGCTCGTTGAGCGCCAGGGCCACGTCTTCGGCCTCGCCGCCTTTTTTGGCGTAGTAGTAGCCGGCGATGCCCTGCATCTCGGGGAATTCGCCGACCATCTCGGTGGCCAGGTCGCACTTGGCGAGGACACCGGCACGGTGGGCGCGCTCGGCATCACCGCCGATGCGTTCGGCGATAAAGGCGGCCAGGGCCGCGACGCGCTGGGCCTTGTCGTAGACGCTGCCGAGCTGGGCCTGGAAGACCACGTTCTTGAGGCGTTCGTTGAAGCTTTCCAGCGGCTGCTTCTGGTCCTGCTTGAAGAAGAACTCGGCGTCGGTGAGACGGGGGCGCACCACCTTCTCGTTGCCGCTGACGATCTGCGCGGGATCCTTGCTTTCCAGGTTGGCCACGGTGATGAAGCGCGGCAGCAGCTTGCCCTGGGCGTCCAGCAGGCAGAAGTACTTCTGGTTGTCCTGCATGGTGGTGATCAGGGCTTCCTGGGGCACCTCGAGGAAGCGTTCCTCGAAGGCGCAGACCAGCGGCACCGGCCATTCCACCAGGGCGGTCACCTCGTCCAGCAGCGCGGGCGGTACCACGGCGCTGCCCTGCTCCGCCGCAGCCAGCTCGGCTACGCGGGATTCGATGAGCTGGCGGCGCTCGGCGAAGTCGGCCAGCACATGGGCGGCGCGCAGGTCGGCGGCGTAGTGGGCCGGGGCGCTGATGCGCACGGCATCGGGATGGTGGAAGCGATGGCCGCGGGACTCACGACCGGCACGGCGGGTGAGGATCTCGCAGTCGATGACCTCATCACCCAGCAGCATCACCAGCCACTGGGTGGGACGGACGAATTCCTCGCGGCGGGCGGCCCAGCGCATGCGCTTGGGAATCGGCAGCTCGGCCAGGGAGGCTTCGACGATGCCGGGCAGCAGGCTGGCCGCCGGCTGCCCAGGAATGCTCTGGGAGAATCTCAGCTTGGGGCCGCTGCGATCGATGGCACTGATGTCGACGCCACACTTGCGGGCGAAGCCCAGGGCGGCCTGGGTCGGCTGGCCATCGGCGCCAAAGGCGGCCTGGAGCGGCGGGCCGTCCAGATTGACGCTACGCTCGGGCTGCTGGGTCTGCAGGGCTTCGACCAGCACGGCCAGGCGGCGCGGCGCGGCATAGGCGCGGGCGCTGGCATAGCCGAGACCGGCCTGCTTGAGGCCCTTCTCGATACCGGCGAGAAAGCTGTCGCCCAGGGTCTTGAGCGCCTTGGGTGGCAGTTCTTCGGTACCCAGTTCGACCAGGAAATCCAGAGTGGTGCTCATCATTCGCCCTCCTTGAGCAGCGCCTGGACATCGTCGCGACCCAGGATCTCGTCACGCAGCGCGGGGCTGGCCAGCGGGAAGCCCAGCCGGGCACGGGCCTTGAAGTAGCCCTGGGCGACGCTGCGCGCCAGGGTGCGCACGCGCAGGATGTAACGCTGGCGCTCGGTCACCGAGATGGCGCGGCGGGCGTCCAGCAGGTTGAAGGTGTGGGAGGCCTTGAGCACCATCTCGTAGGTGGGCAGCGGCAGGTCCAGGGCGATCAGGCGATTGGCCTCGGACTCGTAGAAGTCGAACAGTTCGAACAGCTTGGGCACATTGGCGTGCTCGAAGTTGTAGGTGCTCTGCTCCACTTCGTTCTGGTGGAAGACGTCGCCGTAGGTCACGGTGCCGAAGGGGCCGTCGGCCCAGATCAGGTCATAGACCGAATCCACGCCCTGCAGGTACATGGCCAGGCGCTCCAGGCCATAGGTGATCTCGCCGGTCACCGGATAGCACTCGATACCGCCCGCCTGCTGGAAGTAGGTGAACTGGGTGACTTCCATGCCATTGAGCCAGACTTCCCAGCCCAGACCCCAGGCGCCCAGGGTGGGCGATTCCCAGTTGTCCTCGACGAAGCGCACGTCGTGCACCAGCGGATCCAGGCCGATGGCGGCCAGGGAACCGAGGTAGAGCTCCTGGAAGTTGTCCGGGTTGGGCTTGAGGACCACCTGGAACTGGTAGTAGTGCTGCAGGCGGTTGGGGTTCTCGCCATAGCGGCCATCGGTGGGACGGCGGCTGGGCTGCACATAGGCGGCGTTCCAGGTCTCGGGACCGATGGCGCGCAGGAAGGTGGCGGTGTGGAAGGTACCGGCGCCGACTTCCATGTCATAGGGCTGGAGTACCACGCAGCCCTGCTCGGCCCAGTATTGCTGCAAGGCCAGGATCAAGTCTTGGAAGGTGCGCACGGTGGGCTTGGACTGGCTCACGAAAAATACCCGTTCGGCTGCGACGAAAAGCCGGGGAGTATAGCTGAAAGCCGGGGGTGACCGCATGGGGCGCGTGTCGCGGCCGGGCTGTCTCCGCTGGCGGGCAATTGCGCTAAGGTGGGGTCCTCCCGCCGCTACCGAGCCTTTGCCATGCCGCGTTGTTTCTGGTGCACCGCCGATCCGCTGTACATCGAGTACCACGACCATGAATGGGGCGTGCCCCAGCGCGATCCGGCGGTGCTCTTCGAGTTCCTCTTGCTGGAAGGCTTCCAGGCGGGGCTGTCGTGGATCACCGTGCTGAAGAAGCGCGAGCGCTATCGTCAGGTGCTGCACGGCTTCGATCCCCAGCGCCTGGCGCAGCTGAGCGATGCCGAGATCGAGGCGCTGATGCAGGACCCGGGCATCATCCGCAACGGCGCCAAGCTGCGCGCCGCTCGTCAGAATGCCCAGGCCTGGCTGAGACTCGAAGACCCTTCCGGCTGGCTGTGGTCCTTTGTCGGCGGCGCCCCCAGGATCAATCACTTCCGCGATCGCCAGGAGGTGCCGGCGATCACCCCGAAAGCCGAGGCCATGAGCAAGGCGCTCAAGCGGGCCGGTTTCACCTTTGTCGGTCCGACCATCTGCTACGCCTTCATGCAGGCCATGGGTCTGGTGATGGACCATACCCTCGATTGCGACCGCCATGCCGAATTGGTGCCTTCGTCTGCAGAACTGCAGGAAAAGTCGAATGTATAGGCGCCAGTTGGCGCGAACCTTATGCTTTCTTAACGTTTCCGGGACGGGTAGACGCTAAACTGTCTGGGCATTCAGACAGGAGTCCCTCTTTTGGAAAGATTCAAAGGCGCGCTGATGATCGCCTTCCTGCGCCTTTTCGCCCTGCTGCCCTGGCCGTTGGTCCAGCGCCTGGGTGGATTCATCGGCTGGTGCATGTGGAAGCTGCCGACCCGCGCCAGCAAGGTTACCCGCATCAACCTCGCCCACTGTTTTCCCGAACTCGATGCCGCCGGTCTGGAGCGCCTGTCGCGCGAGTGCCTGCGCGGCATCGGCAAGACCCTGACCGAAAGCGCCTGCGCCTGGATCTGGTCGCCCCAGCGTTCGCTGCGCCTGGTGCGCGAGGTGGAGGGCATGGACGTCCTGCAGGAAGCCCTGGCCTCCGGCGATGGCGTGGTGGGCATCACCAGCCACCTGGGCAACTGGGAGTTGCTCAACCACTTCTACTGCTCCCACGCCAAGCCGATCATCTTCTACCGGCCGCCCAAGCTGAAGGCGGTGGACGACCTGCTCAAGCGCCAGCGGGTGCAGCTGGGCAATCGCGTGGCGCCCTCCACGCCGGAAGGCATCATCAGCGTGATCAAGGAAGTCCGGCGCGGCGGCGCCGTGGGTATCCCGGCCGATCCCGAGCCGAGTCGCAGCGCCGGCCTCTTCGTGCCCTTCCTCGGCACCACCGCCCTGACCAGCAAGTTCGTCCCCTCGCTGCTGGCGCGCGGCAAGGCCCGGGGGGTGTTCTTCCATGCCGTGCGCCTGGCAGACGGCAGCGGCTACAAGGTGATCCTGGAGGCCGCGCCGCCGGCCATGTACGACCCGGATCCGGAAGTCTCGGTAGCCGCCATGAGCGAGGTGCTGGCCGGCTACGTACGCCGCTATCCGACCCAGTACATGTGGAGCATGAAGAGGTTCAAGAATCGCCCGGATGGCGAGGAGAAATGGTACTGAGGTCTTTCGCCCGGGTCCTGCCCGGGCGCTGAGGGGCCGGCGGTGGTCCTACGACCTATCGCTCGGCGCTTCGCCAGGACCGTTCGGTCGGCGCGCGGCTGACAGCCGCTGGGCTTTGCCGGAAGCTGCCCGGACCTCTAGGGAACGCCCAAGCCAGGGAGTCAGGCGATGAATTCGCGCGATCAGCGCCAACATACCCGTACCCCACTCAAGTGCCGGCTGTGGATCGCCTATCCGGATGGCGAGATCGTCGGTGAGACCCGCGACCTGTCCGATGGTGGCGTCTATGTGGTGCATCCCGAGCTGACCCGGCTACCGCAGGGCACCCGCGTGGTCGGCCAGGTACTCGACCTGCCGATCGAGGCGCCCAAGGTGACCATGGAAGTCATGCGCACCGACGCCGACGGCGCGGGCCTCAGGTTCCTGCGCGATCAGGACTGAGGACGGCGTGCCAGACGCTTGAGAAACACCGTCATCTCCTTTTCCGCCTGCTTGTCGCCCTTGGCCTGCGCCGCCTGCAGACCCTGGGTCCAGGCCGCCTCGGCGCTGGCCAGGTCGCCGCTCCCCTCATGGGCCTTGCCCAGCAGCTTCCAGGCCGCCGAATAGGCCGGATCGAATTCGACGCAGCACGCCAGGTGCTCGATCGCCCGCGCGGGCTCCCCGGCATCCAGATAGCCCTTGCCCAGACCGAACCTGAGCAGGGCGTTGTCCTGGCCGCGGGCGAGCATCTTCTCCAGGGATTCGAGCATGGCGGGATTCCTACTTGGCGATCTTGATCAGCTTGCAGTAATAGAAGCCGTCGTGGCCTTCGGGTTGCGGCAGGAGTTGGCGGCCATGGGGTTGGGCAAGGCCCCAGGGGGCGGGAATGTCCAGTTCGCGGGCGCCCGGGGTGCGGGCGAGAAAGGCGGCGAGATTGTCGCTGTTTTCTTCCGGTAGCACCGAACAGGTGGCATAGACCAGGATGCCGCCCACCTCCAGCGTCGGCCAGAGGGCGTCCAGCAATTCGCCCTGCAGTTGCACCAGGGGTGCGATGTCGCTGGCCTGGCGGGTCAGCTTGATGTCCGGATGGCGGCGGATCACCCCGGTGGCGCTGCAGGGGGCATCCAGCAGGATACGCTGGAAGGGCGTGCCGTCCCACCAGTCGGCCACGGCGCGGCCGTCGGCGGCCAGGGTGCGGGCGGTAAGGCCCAGGCGGGCCAGATTCTGCTCGACCCGCTGCAGACGGCCGGCATCGGCGTCCAGCGCCACCACCTCGGCCAGCCCCGGTTCGCGTTCCAGCAGGTGGCAGGTCTTGCCACCGGGCGCGGCACAGGCGTCCAGCACCCGCTGGCCGGGTGCCAGCTCCAGGAGTTCGGCGGCCAGCTGCGCGGCTTCGTCCTGCACGCTGAGACGCCCCGTGGCAAAGCCCGGCAGGACGGTGACGTCCTGGGGCTGCAGCAGGCGGATGCCGTCGGCGCTGAAGGCGCAGGGCACGGCCTCGATGCCGGCGGCGGCCAGCTCGGCCAGATAGCTGTCGCGATCGCCCTGACGGCGATTGACCCTGAGAATCAGCGGCGGATGCAGGTTGTTGGCGGTGGCGATGGCTTCCCACTGCTCCGGCCAACGTGCCTTGAGCGTCTTCTGCAGCCAGCGCGGATGGGCCAGGCGCGCGGCGGGATCATGCTCCAGGACCGGCAACAGGCTGTCGTATTCGCGCTGGGCGCGGCGCAGCACGGCGTTGAGCAGGCCCTTGGCCGAGGATTTCTTCAGCTTGTCGACGCAGCCCACCGTCTCGCCGATGGCGGCATGGGCCGGGATGCGGGTATGGAACAACTGGTAGAGCCCGATCAGCAGCAGGGCTTCGAGATCGCGGTCGCCGGCCTTGAAGGGTTTTTCCATGAGCTTTTCCGCCAGCAGCGACAGGCGCGGCTGCCAGCGGGCGGTGCCGAAGGCCAGATCCTGGGCCAGGGCGCGGTCACGCGGATCGACCTTGGCCAGTTGCTCGGGCAGGCTGCTGCCCAGGGAGGCACGTCCGGCAAGGACCGCCGCCAGGGCGCGGGTGGCCGCCAGCCGCGGATTCATAGACCCAGCACCTGACCGGGGGCGAAGCGCTCGCGACGGGCATTGTAGAGATCGGCGAAGCCCAGTGGCTTGCCACCGGGCAACTGCAGTCGGGTCAGGCGCAGGGCACCCTCGCCACAGGCGACCAGCAGGCCTGCGCGATCGGCATCCAGCACCATGCCCGCCACGCCCTGCCCTTCGGCGAGTTCCGCGGCCCAGACCTTGAGTGGCTCGCCGGCCAGGGCGGTGTGGCACAGCGGCCAGGGATCGAAGGCGCGGATACGGCGCTCCAGTTCCACCGCCGGACGACCCCAGTCCAGGCGGGCCTCGTCCTTGTTGAGCTTGTGGGCGTAGGTGGCCAGGCTGTCGTCCTGCACCTCGCCCGGCAGACTGCCGTCGGCCAGGCCCGGCAGGGCCTGGACC